>CADCPD010000046.1 GCA_902803265.1 uncultured bacterium
GAACCTGAAAATAGTGTTCATTTTGCTTCACATCAACCATTTATGCTTGATGAAGAAAAAAGAATATTAGCAAGAAAACATCTTGAAAAAGTTTGCACAAAGTATTTAAGAATTTATCAATTAAATACTGAAAGCACTTTGAATATAGACAAAATCAATATAAAGGAATTATAGCAATTGAAAAAAGCAATGAGTATTTTTTGCACATTCCTTGTATTTGTATTTACCTTTTGGAGATATTTTTATTGTGTTCCAACAGGTTTGAAAGGCTCTGAAATAACAGGGTTTAAATGTGTTATGACAATTTATTTATGGTGATAATATTATGGCTTTAATGTTGACTTCAAAAGCAAATATACAACAGGTTAAAAGCGGATTATGGCGAACATTAGAGAATGTCTTATGTATGCTTGACAATGGCAGAATTGCTTTTGTTCCTCGTAATTTTTTAACTGATTTGATTACATTTATATCTTGCGACTTCGCAGATGTTAGAGCAGCAATAATTCATGATGTCGGCTGCAAATATCATCAATTGATTTATGTAAATCTATCTCTTGAACAATTGCGTAAATGTGGTTATTTATACAATGTCGGCAACGAATGGAAGTGCAAAGATATTCCTCTTCAATTTTTGCAAATTGAAAATGTTGGATTTTTGGAAATAAACAAAATATTTAAACAGGCTCTTATTGCTTGTTATGAAAATAAATTAAAGGCTGATGTTATGTATGGAGCAGTTCATCTTAATGTTAGTTGGTTAGGATATATATTTAAACGTCCGAAAATAGATATTAACAAATTTTATGGGGAGGAATGGTAAAATGGAAAATGAATTTATGACGTATGCACCATATATTGTAATTGTGGTTGCTTATTTGATACAAAACAATATCTTTGTTAAACCTGAACAACTTGAAAAGAAACACAGAGAGATATTAGAAGATATGGAAAAAAGATTTACTTCGAAGTCGGATTTCGCAAATATGAAAGAAGATGTTGAAGAAATGAAAGAAACAATAAATAAAATTTATAATAAATTGTTTGAGGGATAATATAAAATATGGCTAACGGATTTAAAAGAATAATTATACATTGGACTGCAGGAGGTAAAATTCCGAATGACCACGACAAACAATGCTATCATTTCTTGATAGACCATACAGGAAAACCTTATGAGGGAAAATTTAAACCTGAAGCAAATTTGAAATGCGTCGATGATGCAAATGGCTCTCATTATGCTGCACACACAGGTGGAGGAAATACAGGCTCAATTGGTGTTTCTATGTGTGGAATGATGAATTTTAAAGATAAAAATAATGTTGGCCCGTGTCCGATTACAAGAATTCAGTTTGAAGCATGTATGAAAATGTGTGCAATGCTTTCTCAAAAATACGGCATACCTGTTTTGAGTACAAATATTATGACACATTATGAGTTTGGAGTATCTCACCCGAACACAGCAAGTCACGGCAAAATAGACATTGTATATTTACCGCCGTTTCCGTGGCTTGAAAAAGATGATATTGGAAGATTTATCCGTTCCAAAATTAAGTGGTACTTGACAAATTAAATATTATTTTATATATTTTCGATTAGTGTAAAATCTACAAAGCCTGTTTCTTTAATTAGAAGCAGGCTTTTTTTTGTGTTTATATACTTTCGTTTTATCTTAAGAATGTGGAACGAAAGTGTATTTTATCAATATTTGAAACTTGTATATAATATGAATGTTTAGAAAATTCAATTACTAATGTTTCATCATCTAATAATTCAAATTTACTCAATCTACCCTTTGCGAATGGAGTCTGTCCGAATTTTTCACCGTTATTCATTATAATTGTTAAAAAACCCTTATTCTCTTTGTCTGCTTCATAATCTGCTATGATTTTTTCAACTGTTTCTTTTTTCATCTTTTTATCTCCTTTCTATTTCTAAATTCTTCAAGACATTTTTCAAGATATTTTTTTTCTTCAACAGTAACTCTTCTGTAAAACACAACAGTTGGAGTTTTTGTCGTTCCTGTTGGACGACCGCCGCCTCTCCAACCGCCACGACCTGTGCCTGAACCTTTTGTGTATTCTTCTGCCATTTTTTATTCCTTTCTGTTATAGGGTTGAAATTTGTTTTAAACGAGTTATAATATAAATATATAGGGCGGTTGCCCTGCTGAAACAAGGCAACCAGTTACAGGCTCTATAAGAAAATCAAGACAATTTTAAGAGTCGCAATTACCGCTATAATTGCGGCTTTTATTATTTGCTTAATGTCCATAGCTCTCACCTCCTTTCACCTTAATCAGTTACAGTTGATGCTGTGCGTAGAAGGTTTGAGTGCCCGCCCTTTTATATTTAATTTTCAATGTTCTTTACTCTTTTATTATAACCTATTTATAGTTTAATTGCAAGTATTTAAACAATTATTTTAATATTATTTTTACAATTGTTTACATTGTTTTATTGCAAGCATAATAAGAATGATTGAAATAAAACAACCCAAACAAGCCAAAACAACCCAAACAAGCCTATATGATAATGATAATGTATATGTAAATGATAATGTAAATGAATATGATTATGTATATGATAATGAAGATGTAGTAGTAATAAATAATAAAGAAATAAAAAAACAACTACTTCTACTACTGAAAAAATAAAAACTATACTTTTCTATACTTTTCTGTATTTTTCTATACTAAAATTATACTTTTTTATACTTTTTATACTA
>CADCPD010000047.1 GCA_902803265.1 uncultured bacterium
TATAGGACTAAATTCTTCAATTTTTTCTTCGGAGCACGATTGCCGAAATCAAATTTATTTTTTAAAACAACAATATGATGAAATAAAGTGCGAAGTGTTTCATAGCGATACTAGACCTTTAAAAGTTTTAATACTAACGCATCATCCAATTGATTATTTTGAGGAAAATACAAAAAATGACATTCTTGAATATGCAAGACTCAATAATGCATTTATCTTTTCTGGACATGCTCATGAACAAGCATATGAAAAAATTGATCGAAACAATACTATAGCCCACCAATTCTGGAGCGGTGGATTTGCAAATAATCAAAGTTTTAATATAGTAGATATAAATTATAATTTGAAAATTTTTAAACTTTATTTAGGAACATTAGAAAATAGTCAATGGAAAATAAAAGATAATACTATTGAAGGCATTAATATTAATCTCTCAAAAGAAGATAAAAAAATATATGATTTTATTTTGAAAATTAATGATTATCCAAAAAGAGAAAAAATAAAAGCTTTATGGGATGAACTTTTTGATTCTCAAATTTTAAAATTTGAAGATTTTTGGCACGACACACAATCTCTGATGGTAAAAGTTAAACATTTAACTTTAAAAAGATGGATTAATAAAGGTTATAGTGGAACAGAATGTATCTTATTGGCAAAGTGGTTTGCTGAATTTGATATAGACTATGCTAATAAATTATTTAGTTTCAAGCATAGTAATGAAAATCGTTTATATGGTGATGGAATATATAAATATAAGTTATTTAGGAAAACTATAGAAGAATTTCCTGACATACTAAAAACTCCATAATTCTTGACTGAATTCGATAGATTTCGGAGTGGATTATTGTTATTTGGTAATGTGTTTTGGGTAAAGATTTTACTACTATTCAAATATAATAAACACTTCCGGCTTAGTTCCGAGTTGAAAAATTGCAATTTCAAAAGGGACTTTTGTGTCCTAAAAGTGTCATTGCTATAATATAGAGTGTGTTTAGGTTTTAGCGATTTACTCTGTTTTATACCGGACTTTTTGGTGACAAAAAGTGGACAAAAAGAGCATTTTCGTTACATTACAGTCAATTCGTATAAAATCGCTATTACCCCAACGTGTCGGCTAATACAGGCTAATTATTTACAATTCAAATGTCCCAAATAAACTCCAGTAAAATTACTTACGTATAAATACTTACGTAAAAATACGGACTTTTTTATTTTATAAAATTTGTCATAATAAAAATGTATTAAGGTAAAGCTATGAAAAGCCAAATAAGTAATACTAAAATGTAATATATTGGTGAAAATATTAAAAAATAACCAAGCCAAAAAACTATGGTTTTAGGTTTATTAAAATTTTCTAAAATCTTTAATGGTTTAATTCTACCAGAATTTTGGAGGTGTCTTTCAATGAAATAGCAAATAAATAGTATAAATAAAAAAATATAAATACAAAAAATTATAAACATAAAACAAAAAAAAGCTGTATCTGCTATAGAATGTGCAGCAGTTTTATATTTGATTTGATAATTTAAACATTTTGGATAAATTATCAATAGAAAAATAACAGAGGCAATAAAAATTAGATATCCAAATAAAGAAATTAAATTTGTAGTAACACAATTTTTAAAATTTTTGAACATAGTAAACATATTAAAACAAAAGGAGTAAAAAATGAATAATCCAATTGATAATTTTAAGAAAGAAATGTACGCCAAAACAAAAAAATATCAAAAGATTTATGGATTTGAAATAGGAACAGGAGAACACGACACATGGAATAATGAATCAGATGCGTTTAAGCATGCATATATGCAGGCAATTTTACAGTTTGATTGGGGTAGTGTTGGGAGTAATATTGGTGGCTATTATCATGAACTTAAAGGACTACTAAATAATCAACCAAATGAAGAAGCAAATATGGATATGTGGAATAATGAAATAGGCAGAGAAATAGGAAGAAATATTAAAAAATTTGTTATGGGAAAACGAAAATCTGAGTATCCAAAAGAAAAAATAGAGGATATGA
>CADCPD010000048.1 GCA_902803265.1 uncultured bacterium
AGCGTTTTCTATATCAAGATCCATTTCTTTGACATATCCGGGAGCAACCGGTACAATAATTTTTATTCTATCATTATCAACTTTTTTATCGCTAAACATATATTTTATAACTTTGTGTTTATTAAACATTTTTGGTTTGTCTTTAAATTTAAACTTATCTAAAAACATAAGAGCCTTTTCTTTATAATTTGCATCAATAATTTGCATTTTATGAGCATAGTTGAAAATAAAATATATACCATAAACAACAGCTTCTCCATGAGTAAAAGCAGAAAAATCTGTTAATTCTTCTATAGCATGTCCGTATGTATGACCAAAATTAAGAATTTTTCTAAGCCCGCTTTCTTTTTCATCTTTAGTTACAACAGCAATTTTTAAAGCAAGAGAAATTCTTATAATCTTATCTAAGAAGTTAAAATCTCTGGTTAATATTTTTTCCGCATTTACGTTTAAAAAATCAAAGAATTTGTAATCAACAACACTTAGGCAGCTTTTTTCAATGAATGCATATTTTAATACTTCTCCAAGACCTGATTTAAATTGTTTATCATCAAGCGTGTTTAAAAAGTTTAAATTAATAAAAACAACGGACGGTTGATAAAAAGCTCCAAGCATATTTTTCCCTTGTTTTGTATTAATTGCAACTTTTCCTCCAACAGAAGAATCTACACATGATAATAATGTTGTCGGAACTTGTATTAAACCAATTCCTCGTCTGTATGAAGCTGCTGCAAACCCTGCCATATCTCCTATTACGCCACCACCAATTGCGATTACGTAACTTTTTCTTGTAAGATTTTCTAATTCTAATCTATCTGTGATTTTTATAAAATTATAAATATTTTTTTCTTTTTCGCCGTCATTTATTACTAGAACTTTTTCTTTGTCAAAATTCAAAATTTTACCGTAAATTTTATTTACAGTTTTACTTATTACGACAAGATAGTTATTTTCGCCGACAAAATCCAAAATTTTTGTTTTTAGGCTTTCAATAGGAGTATCTTCAATGTAAATACGATAATGACTATCTTTTCCTGGTATATTTACTTGAATATCGTTGTTCATTTAAAATTTTTCCTTTTCAATTATGGCATTAACTATATTATAAAGAGGCTTATTTTCTGTGTCAATGATAATATGGGCCTTAGAATAATTTGTTTCTCTTTTAGCTAATATGTTTTTTATATTTTCTGCTCCAAATCCGTTTTTCAAAAGTGGTCTGTGTGTTTGATTTTTTATTCTGTTAAATAATGTTTCTGCAGAAGCTTTCAAGTAGTAGACCGTTCCACAAGATTTTAATATATTGCGATTTTCTTCTCTTTCAAATATACCTCCGCCTGTTGCAATAATTTGATTATTATTTTTACAAATTTCTTTCAAAAAATCGGTTTCCATTTGTCTGAAGTATTCTTCGCCATATTTTTCAAATATTTCTGAAATTTTCCTATTTGTACGTTTTTCTATTTCAGAATCAGTATCAAGTAATTTGTAATTTATTAAAGATTTAGATAATTCAAGCCCAACTGTGGATTTACCGGCTCCCATCATTCCGATTAAGATTATATTATCTTTCATAATGGGCTTTCATCTCTTCAAGGCTATCTCCGCCGTATTTTTGTAGCATTTCTTCAGCTAGGACACATGCAACTCTTGCTTCTGCAACGATTGCACATGCTGGAACCGCACATGCATCAGAACGTTCAAAGTGCGCTGAGGCTTCTTCTTTTTTTCTTATATCAATGGTGTTTAAAGGTGTTCTTAATGTCGGAATAGGTTTCATTGTACCTTTTATTACTATTGGTTCTCCGTTTGTCATTCCACCTTCGATACCACCGGCATTATTTGTTTTTCTATATACTCGTTTTTCTTTTGTAATATATATTTGATCGTGCATTTCTGAGCCTTTTAAAATGGCAGCTTCTACTCCTCTACCTATTTCTACAGCTTTGATTGCAGGTATAGACATTACGGCTTGAGCAAGTTTTCCGTCAAGTTTTCTGTCAGGGTGCACATAAGAGCCAAGACCAACAGGTAAATTGCCATATATTACTTCAAATTTACCTCCAACAGTGTTTCCTTCAACTTTAGCTTTATCAATTTTTTCTTTCATTAAATCTGTTGCGATATCATCGGCACATCTTAATTCTGAATGATCTGCCGCTTCTTTTATTAGTGTGTAGTTTGGTGGTAGAATTTCGGCTTTTACGTCCGCTATTTGGATAACATGAGAAAATCCGGTTATATAAAATTCTTTTAATAATAATTTTGCAATGGCTCCAACAGCAACTTCTATAGCAGTTTGTCTTGCGCTTGAACGTTCAAGTACATCTCTTAAATCTTCTAAATTATATTTTATTGAACCTGCATAATCAGCGTGTCCGGGGCGGACAGTTGTAAATGACTTTTCTGCTACTAATTTTAAGAGTTCTCTGTTTGAAAAATCTATTTCATCAACGCTCATAGGAATTTTCCAATTTTCCCAATCTTTATTTCTGATTTCAATACAAACAGGACCTCCGATTGTTTTTCCAAGTCTTACTCCGGATATAATTTCTACAGTATCAGTTTCAATTTTCATTCTCGCGCCTCTGCCATAACCTGATTGGCGCTTTCTTAATTCATTGTTTATAAAATTTCTGTCTATTTTTAAACCTGAAGGTAAACCTTCTATTATTGCTGTTAATTTTAAACCGTGGCTTTCACCTGCTGTTAAATATCTGAATTTTTGTTCCATTGCTATTCCTTGTTTCTTTATTTTTATTTTGCATATTGTAAAAATACTTGTTGTCTTGTTTGCATCATTTCTTCAACAATTTGTATTTTTCCGTTAGGTTGTTGTTTTATTATTTGATAAACTTTTAGTTTATCCTTATCTCCGGATGGTTGTCTTATTGCTGAAATCTTATATCCATTAGAAACTTTAGTGACACTTATATTAGAATAGTAATTTTTATAATTTCTGGCTTTAGCAACAGATTCACTAATTTTTAATTGTTTTAAATATACTTGTGAATTCGTATATACATTTACAAGTTCTCCGTTTGGTTTTATAACTTGTCTTATTATTACAGCATTAGGAGCATATAATGTTTCTAAATCTTTGCTGTAAGTATTTGCTTTATTAACATAGTTATCAAAAAATTTTTTAGCATCTGTTTCTGTCATTGCATATGCCTGTAATGTAAAGATACATATAGTTAAAATTATTAATATAAAATTTTTCATTATATTCCTCTAGTAAGTGTAATAAGTTAATGCTAGCATAAAAAAAGGAAGCTGTCTATTAGCAAGCTTCCTTTTTTTTAGAGTATTAAATATTCCGTTATTTCTTTAAGAAATCAGGAATTTCGATATTTCCAAATGATGGAGCAGTTTCACTTTGAGTTTGAGCAGCTTTCTTTGGTGCATTGAATGCTCCAGAGAAGAAATCAGCTGCAGATAGCGATTTAGCAGCTGCCGCTTTTTCTTGAACAATGTTAGCTTTTAAGTCAAAACCTGTTGCTATAACAGTTATTTGAACTTCTGTTTGAATATCATTGTTTATAACAGCACCTGTGATAACTCTTGCATCGTCGCTGATAGCATCATTAATGATATTTGCAGCTTCTGTTACTTCATGTAATGTTAAGTTTGGTCCGCCTGTTATGTTAACAATAACACCTTGAGCGCCATTGATTGATGCTTCAAGAAGTTTTGAATCGATAGCATTTTTTGCAGCTTCAACAGCTCTGCCTTCGCCTTCACCTCTGCCAATACCCATCAATGCTGAACCTGATGATTTCATTACTGAACGTACATCTGCAAAGTCTACGTTTATTAAACCAGGAATTGTAATTATATCAGAGATACCTTGAACCCCTCTTAATAGTACTTCATCTACTACTGAGAATGATTCCTGTAAAGATACTCTTCTATCTACAACTTCCAACAATTTTTCGTTTGGGATTACAATAAGTGCGTCAACTGCATCTCTCAATTTTTCAAGACCTTGAATAGCTTGAGCCATTCTGCGTTTACCTTCAAAATTGAATGGTTTTGTAACAACACCAACTGTAAGAATACCCATATCTTTAGCAGTTTTAGCAACAATCGGTGCAGCACCTGTACCTGTTCCACCACCCATACCTGCAGTGATAAATACCATATCTGCGCCTTCAAGAGCGTCTGCTATTTCTTTTTGAGCTTCTTGTGCAGCTTTTTCTCCAACTTCAGGTTCTCCACCTGCGCCTAAACCGTTAGTTAATGCTTTTCCTAATTGAATTTTATTATTAGCATTTGAACAATTTAAAACTTGTAAGTCTGTGTTCATTAAGTAAAATTCAACATTTGATAAGCCTTCTTTTATCATTCGGTTAACGGCATTTCCTCCGCCGCCGCCTACTCCGATAACTTTAATGACAGCAGGACTGATTCCGCCGTTCATTGTTGAGTCATTCTTTAAAAATAAATCTGAACTATAATTTTCCACTTATTTTTCCTCTTCTTTTTCTTTTCCCTAATAATATTTTAAATATAAAAATTTTACAAGCAATTTTTATAAGATTATGCTTTAATACTAATCAATTTTCAAATTTTTGGCATTTTTGTTACAAATGCTTAATATTATTTTATATAAAAAGAGGAGCTGAAAAGCTCCTCCTAATTGATTTAACCTTTTAAAATATAATTAATTAGTGCTCTAACACCTGAACCTGTAGCACCTTTTATGAAATATTTTTGTGCAGAATCTAAAAATGCTGTGCCTGCAATATCGATATGAGCCCATTTTTGTCCTTCTTTAACGAAGTTTTGAAGGAATATAGCAGCAGATGAAGCACCGCCCCAACGACCGCCTGAATTTTTCATATCTGCCATATCGCTTTTTAATCCGTCGCCGTATTCTTTGTACATTGGTAACTGCCAATATCTTTCTCCGGCTTCGTCAGCTGATTTAATTAATCTGTCTATCAAATCTTGGTCATTTCCAAAAATTCCGGCAGCTTGAGTTCCCAATGCAACCATACAAGCGCCTGTTAATGTTGCAATATCTATTACTTCATCTACTTCAAGTTCACAAGCATAACACAATGCATCGGCTAAAGTTAATCTTCCTTCTGCGTCTGTATTATCCACTTCTATTGTTTTTCCGTTTCTGGCTGTTAAAACATCACCTTGTTTATAAGCCGAACAACCAGGCATATTTTCACAGGCTGCTATTATACCGTGTACTTCAATTTGAGCGTTTAATTCTTTTAATTTGCTCATTATCCCTATAACGCAAGCTGCTGCTGACATATCATCTCTCATTGTTAACATTGATGATGCAGGTTTGATATTTAATCCGCCTGAATCAAATGTTATACCTTTGCCGATTATTGCAATTTTCTTTTTAGCATCTTTTGGTGCATATGTTATATGTATGAATTTCGGATCTTCAGAACTTCCTTTTGACACTGCATAAAAAGCTCCCATATTCATTTCTTCTATTTCATATCCGCTGTAAACTTTTGTATTTAAATTTAAGCTTTGAGCGATTTCTGCAGGTTTTGACGGAGTCATTCCCGCTGCAGGTTCATTTGCCATGTTTCTTGCGGTTTCCATAGCTGAAATTGTTAATTCCGCTCTTGTTAAAACATTTTCTTCAATGTTTAACATTACTTCTGTTTCTTTTTCGTCTTCATCATCTTTTTTTTCTGATTTATATTTATTAAACTTGTAATCTCCTATTAAAAGACCTTCTACTAGTGCACCTTTATATTCTTCAACATTTACAAAATCTACTGCCACTGATTTTGCTTTTATTGAGTTAACTTTATTTGTTATTTTTGCTCCTATTTCTCTTATCTTATCTAAAGTCAAATCTTCTTTTTTACCCATTCCAACTACAAGAATTTTTCGTGCAGGAATTTTTTCATAAGTTTGTAATAAATAAGTTTCTTTAAATTTGCCTTTAAAATGGTCTTCTTCTATTGCATATTGATTTGCTAAATCTTGAGAAGTTTTTTCTCCTTCAAAAAGATTGATTACAAGAACATCACATTTTTGTTCTTTTAGATTGTCTTTGATAACTATTTTCATGTTTAATCCTTTCTTTATATAAATTAATAATAACATATAAAATTTTCATGGTTATGGTAATATTTTATTAGATAGTAGATATAAACATTTTTGAAAATATATGCAATAAAATTTATTTAGTCTTAATTTGAATATTGACCCGTTAGGTTATATGTAGCGGGTATTGCGTGTATTATAAAAAATAGAAAAGGACGAATATGAACTTGACTTTAATGATTGCAATTATAGTACTTGTTGTACTTGTTGCTTTGCTTATCATTCAGCAAACAAAATTCAAAGCTCTAAAGAATGAAACTCAAAAGAGTATGGCTGATTTGGCAGAAAAAGAACAATTGCTTCAAAAAGAAGCTTTACTAAAAGCAAAAGAAGCTTTACACGATGAAAGAGAACAATTTAACGAAGAAGAACGTGAAAGAAGACAAGAACTTCAAAGATTAGAAGCTAAATTAGCAAAAAGAGAAGATGTTTTAGAAGATAAAATTCAAGATGCAGAAGAAAAATCTGCACAAAGTCAAAGAAAAATGGATGAACTTCTTGATAAAGAAGATCATTTAAATAATTTAATTGCTCAACAAACATCAGAACTTGAAAGAATTTCAGGGATGTCTGCAGAAGAAGCTAAAAATCAATTACTTGAACAATTAAAAACAGATTTAGCTCAGGAACAAATGCAGTTAATAAAAGAAAACGAGGCTAAAATAAGAGAAGTTTCTCTTGAAAAATCAAAGGAAATACTAACTACAACAATGCAAAGATGTATGATAGAACAAGTTGTTGAAAGTACGGTTTCTGTTGTAACTCTTCCAAGTGATGAAATGAAAGGTCGTATTATCGGTCGTGAAGGTCGTAACATCAGAACATTAGAAACTTTAACAGGCGTTGATTTGATTATTGATGATACTCCTGAAGCTGTTGTATTATCATGTTTTGATCCGGTAAGACGTGAAGTTGCAAAATTAGCTTTGGAAAAACTTATTGCAGATGGTCGTATTCACCCTGTAAGAATTGAAGAAATTGTTGAACAATCAAGAGAAGAAATTGAAAAGAAAATAATTTCTGAAGGTGAAAATGCAGCTTTAGATATGGGCATTATGGGGTTAAATAAAGAATTAATCAAAAATTTAGGGCGTTTATATTACAGAACTAGTTATGGTCAAAACGTATTAAAACACTCTCTTGAAGTTGGTCATATTGCAGGTATGCTTGCAAGTGAACTTCACGCAGATGTTAATGTTGCAAAACGTGCAGGTCTTTTACACGATATTGGTAAGGCAGTAGACCAAACTCAAGAAGGTACTCATATTCAATTGGGTGTTGAATTGGCTCAAAGATATGGTGAAAAACAAGATATCTTGCACGCAATAGAAGCTCACCATGATGATGTTACAGCTAATACGATTGAAGCTGTTCTTGTTAAAATTGCAGATGCTATTTCCGCAGGAAGACCAGGTGCAAGACGTGACACTTTAGAAATTTATATAAAACGTCTTCAAAAAATTGAAGAAATTGTTAACAGTTTCCAAGGTATTAAACAATCGTTTGCTGTTCAAGCTGGTCGTGAAGTTAGAGTTATTGTTCAATC
>CADCPD010000049.1 GCA_902803265.1 uncultured bacterium
AACTTGGAATATAATAACAGGTTGTGCCAAAAAGTCAGAGGGTTGTAAAAATTGTTATGCTGAAACAATGCACAAACGCTTAACGGCAATGGGGCAAGAAAAATACAAAGTCCCTTTTGACGGCGTAATTTTTCATTATGACGAATTAAGCAAAAAAATTGCCGGCAAAAATAAAATGGTTTTTGTCAATTCAATGTCGGATTCTTTTAATGAAAAAATAACCGGCGAGCAAATAGATAAAATTTTAAGTGCTTGCAGAAGCCAACCACAACATATATTTCAAATATTAACTAAAAGGGCGGAGCGTGTGCCGGGGTTTATATACCCCGATAATGTTTGGCTTGGTGTAACTGTTGAAAAGGCAAAGTATAAAAGCCGTATTGATTATTTAAGAAAAACCGATGCAAAAATAAAATTTTTATCTTGTGAACCATTGCTTGAGGATTTGGGCGAATTGGATTTATCAGGCATTGATTGGGTAATTGTCGGTGGCGAGAGTGGAAACAAAGCAAGACCTATGCACCCTGAATGGGTTAAAAATATTCAAAAACAATGCGAAAAACAAAATGTTGCATTTTTCTTTAAACAATGGGGCGAGTGGTGTCCACCTTTAGAAATTGACGAATTCCCCGAAAAAAATACTAAATTTATTGTTTTACTGAATGACGGACGTATGATAAACGGATTATATCCACAAAGCATAAATGATTATGAAAAAGAAACAGGAGAAACGCTTGATTTAGTAAAATTTCAAGCACATCTGATGTGTAAAGTCGGAAAAAGTAAAGCAGGTTCTTATTTAGGCAGAAGATACTATAAAGAATATCCAAAGGAGTAAATTATGGTAATAGAAGAATTTTATAAGACGTTTGGGATAGAACCTAAAAAGGAATGTTATTACTGGGATTGTCCTTATTCTACTGGAGAAATAGCAAAGGATATATCTATGCATAATAGAAACTGTAAAGAGTGTAAAAATCCCGATAAAGAGGTTTACCCACCAATCACAGATAAAACAATATTAGAGTTGATATGCTTACATTCTGAATATGATAGTTTCTTATTAACCAGAGAAAAGTTTGAAACTCTAAAAAATAATCTTTTATTAAGGATAATCACCTTATATAAATCTAATTGGGTATCAGATAAAAATAAATTTAAAAAACAAGTTCAGAACTTGTTAGGGGGATAAAAATGAAATATTTAATAATGACGAACATTATGATTTTAATCTTCTACAGCATTGAGGTTTGGAAAAATCATAATTTGATAAACATAATTGATGAAGTGATTAAGAAATTAAGCGAAATGGTTTCAGTTAAAAATGAGGAGTAAATAATGGTACAAGGATTTGAAAAAGCATTAACCGAATACGAAAGTAAAATGATGGCTCCGTATGACAAAGGCGGTGCATTATACAACGGCGAGGATGATGAGGAATACGAAGAAGACTGGGGAGACTATTCCGAAGACGACTACGATTATTCAAAAGCAAGAATAGAAGACAGAATGATGGAGGATTTTTAAAATGACTGATCAAGTAAACTCAAAAACTGATCAAGTAAGTGAGCAAGTAAGTGATCAAGTAGATTTTGAACCTGTGTGCTGCTGCAAAAAACTTTTAAGAGCACAAGAAGAAAACGAGGAGTTGAAAAACAAAATAGAAAATTTAGAAATAAAACATCAACGTTATAGAGAATGTAGTATGCAATTAAACAATAAATATAAGTCTGCCCTTGAAGAAATAAAAAAAATTGTGGAAATTGCGTGTGAAACATACAGATACAATGGTTCAAGTGAATATAAAAAGATATTAACCAAAATTTCAGAAGCAATAGGAAAAGAATAATAAAATGGGTATAGGACAATTAGTTTCAAATCTAAAAAAGAATAATGAAGATTTTGAATTTTATCCGACAACAGATGAAATGTTAGAAGTTATTGTACCATATATGGAACATGAAACTGTATTAGATATTGGTTGTGGTAATTGTAAATTTAAGAAATACATGGATAAAAAAATGAATGATGAGTACGATGCTTATGAATCAGAACAAAAACGATTAGAAAAAGAAGCAGAAGCAAGAGGTGAAAGATATTATTGGAATAAAAGAAGTTATGATTTTAAGAAAATCAATAAATATTTTATTATGGAAAAAAGCAAGATACTATTACAACAATTAGATGATGATGCAATATGTATAGGTACAAATTTTCACGAAAGTATTTTAATTGATAAAAAGGTGAGTACAATATTTTGTAACCCCCCTTATTCAGAGTTCAAAATATGGACTAAAAAGATTCTATCAGAAGGTAATTACAAGCAAGCATTTTTAGTGATTCCTCAAAGATGGAAAGATGATATTGAGATAATGAATTTGCTAAAAGCATTCAAGACGGATTATGAAATTTTAGGAAGTTTTGATTTTTTGGAAGCAGATAGAGTAGCAAGAGCAAAAGTAGATGTTGTCAGATTTAGAAAGCAAAAGTATAAAGATATATATTACAGATATGATAATCAGGAAGATATAGATCCCGATACTTTCAATGTATGGTTTAATCAAGCATTTGGAATTGAGCAGACAGAAAAAGAAATGAAAGATGAAAAATACGAAAGTGATTCCGACAGGGCAAAAAGGTATCACGAGAATAAAACGCAGGCAATAAAAAATGCGTTGGTATCGTCAGATGAAAGCAAGGCGAGTATTTTGGTTAGATTATATAATCAAGAATACGAAAAGTTAATGAATAACTTGAAAACAATTATGGCACTTGATGAAGATGTTTTAGCAGATTTTAATTTATCGGTTGCATTGATAAAAACTGCATTAAAAGAAAAAATGAAAAATCTGAAAATATTATATTGGGATATGGTTTGGAATGAGTTTGATGAAATCACAAACAGATTAACATATGCAACAAGAAAATTATTAAGAGAGCAGTTTCAAGAGTTGTATTATATGAACTTTACCATTGAAAATATTTACGCACTTATTCTATATGTTGTGAAAAATGCGAACAAATATTATGATAGTCAGTTGATAGACTTTTTTTGTTATTTATCATCAG
>CADCPD010000050.1 GCA_902803265.1 uncultured bacterium
TAAAAAAGGTTACAGAAAAAAACAAGGACACAGACAAGAATTTACAAGAGTAATGATTTCAAAAATCAGAACAACTGCTAAAAAAGCAAAAACAGAAGAAGCAGCAGTTGAAGAAGCATAACTCGTAAATATACAAAGAATTGACTAATTAATCAGAAAGCAGGTATAAAATGGCACATAAGAAAGGGATGGGTTCAACCCGTAACGGACGTGATTCAGAAGCACAGAGATTAGGCGTAAAAGTTTATGGCGGAGAATCAGTAAAAACAGGTAACATTATCGTTAGACAAAGAGGAACAAAATTCCACCCCGGTAACAATGTAGGTATCGGTTCAGATGATACATTATTTGCATTAATTGACGGTGTGGTAAAATTTGAACCGCACAGACGCGATAGAAAACAAGTTAGTGTATATGCTCAACCTGAAGCATAAGATAAACAAATAAAGAATTTTTAAGAGCCGAGTTTCTAAAAACTCGGCTCTTTTGTTACAACAATTTAATATTTAGCCTATAAAATCAAAATAGTGTAAAATACTGTGGGGAATTGTATCACAAATTTTAGGATAATATTAAATATGAAAAAATTTACAGCAAATAAGATAATGCTGCTATGTATGTGTTTATTAGGTTTTATACCACAAGCACACGCTGCATTAAGTTTTCCGAACATAAATATCGGAATGCAAACAGCACAAACGCCGCAAGATTTTTCAAACGGTATTCAAATACTTATATGGTTGACTATTTTAACGTTAGCGCCAAGTATTTTTATAATGACAACGGCGTTTGTAAGAATCGTTATAGTTTTGGCAATAACAAGACAAGCAATAGGTGTCGGCTCATTACCACCAAATCAGGTTTTAATCAGTTTAGCTCTAATTTTAACATTTTTTGTAATGTCACCTACGCTTAATAAAATAAATGATACAGCAATTCAACCATATATGAAAAACCAAATTACTCAACAAGCAGCTTTAGATAAAGCTCTTGTTCCAATAAGAGATTTTATGTTTAGTCAAACTGATGAAAAAGAACTTGCATTATTTGTAAAAATGGCAAAAATTGACAAACCCAAAAACATCGACGATGTACCAACGTATGTTTTAATTCCGGCATTTATTCTCAGTGAATTAAAAACAGCTTTCAAAATAGGCTTTGTTGTTTATTTACCGTTTTTAGTTATAGATATCGTTATTTCGAGTGTACTGGTTGCAATGGGGATGATGTTTTTACCTCCAACAATGATTGCTCTGCCATTTAAATTAATCATGTTCGTAATGATAGACGGATGGTATTTAATAGTTAAGTCTTTAGTCGAAGGTTTTGTAGTCATTCATTAATTAAGGATAAAATTATGGATTTAATAATAAATTTATTACAAAAAACATTTGTAGTTACGTTAGAAATAGTTTCACCTATTTTACTTATAGGTATGGTTGTAGGTTTAACAATAAGCGTATTCCAAACAGTAACACAAATTCAAGAAGCTACATTAACATTTGTACCTAAAATTATTGCTGGTATCATTGCTCTAATTGTACTTCTTCCTTGGTTAACAAGCGTATTTATATCATCAATAAACGAATTTTATGATATGCTGCCGGAATTAATAAAAGGATAGAAGGATAAATATTAATGGATTCAAGTTTATTAGCAATATTCACACCATTAAAAATAATTTTATTCATCGCAGTATTTACAAGAATTAGCGGATTATTTGCTTCTGCTCCTTTATTTTCAACATATCCAATACCATATCAGGTAAAAATATGGCTGTGTGCAATGATAGCATTCATAATGTTTCCATTTGTACATTCAACAAGTAATTTTATAATGCCAACAGTCATGCCTGAACTTATTATAATTTTGATAAAAGAATTTTTAATAGGTTATTTAATAGGGTTCTGTACAAATTTAGTTTTTATATCAGTTGAAATGGCATCAAATATGTTTTCAATACAAATGTCATTGTCTGCATCTCAAGCATTGAATCCAACGACAGGAACATCTTCGCCAATCTTAACACAAGTTTACACTTTAATGACAGCAATGATATTTATTAGTTTAAACGCTCATCAATGGTTATTTTCTGCAGTATATAACAGCTTTTCAAGCATACCTGTAGGTTACGGATTTTTTGTTAATGGTAAAATAGTAGAGGAATGTATGTACATAACAGGACAAATGTTTAGTGTCGCAATTGGACTTGCACTTCCTATTTTTGGTATACTATTAATAAAAGATGTACTAATGGGATTTATATCCAAAATGATGCCGCAAATGAATGTCTTTATGGTAGCAATGCCATTAAAAATATACATAGGTTTAATATTAGGAATGGTATTTGTAAGACCAATGGCAGAATATATCTCAATGGTACTCGAAAAGACACTAACGGCAGTAATGGTACTGTTTTAAAGGATAGCAAAAAAATATAAAAAATGGCAAACGACGGAGCAGAAAGAACAGAAAGGGCCACACCTCGAAGACGGAGTAAAGAACGAGGTAAAGGTAACGTAGCGAATAGCAGGGATTTATCATCAGCATTAATCCTAACAACCGGTGTTGCCTTAATAAGCGTATTTTCAGGATATATTTTAAATAAATTTAAATCTACAATGATATATGCATTCACAAGTTTAAACCCGGCAACTATAAGTTCTGATAATATTGCTGCAATATTTGCTCCTTATGTACGTTCCTGTGCAGAAATATTAATTCCGCTATTTTTATGCTTGTTTATTGTCGGCATAATTGTTATCAGAATGCAAATAGGAAAAGTATTTGCTATAGAAAAAATTAAACCAAAATTTAGCAATATTTCTCCAAAAAGAATGATAGATGGTTTTAAGAAGCTATTCAACTTTTTTGAGCCAAGAAAAATGGTAGAATTTGCTAAATCGTTATTAAAGCTGTCAATAGTAGGTTTTACAGGTTATTGGGTTGTAAAATCAAGAATTGATGAATTATATGGAATATTAGGAGCTGATGTACAAACAGGATTTTTGGTAATAGGTTCTATATTGACACAAATGATTATAAACATGTGTATTGCCATGATAATTTTAGGGATTTTTGACAGATATTATCAAGATTGGGAATATGAAAAATCTCTTAAAATGACAAAGCAAGAAGTAAAAGACGAAATGAAGGATATAGAAGGTGATCCAAAAATAAAAGCAAAGATAAGAGCTGCCGGTATGAAAATTTTACAACAGAAGATGATGTCAGCAGTACCATCTGCAGATGTAGTTGTAACAAATCCGACACATTATGCTGTTGCTTTAAAATATGATAAATCGATAGCACCTGCACCCATAGTTGTAGCCAAAGGTGTTGATTTTATTGCTTTTAAGATAAGAGATATTGCGAAAGAAAATCACGTACCAATTGTAGAAAATAGAGCTGTTGCAAGAGCCTTATACAATTTAGTACCAATTGATGGTATAATACCATCAGATATGTTTACAGCTGTTGCTGAAATTTTGGCAATGGTATACAGAAACAAACAAACAAAATAAACGGGCGGAGATAATAAAATTTAATGGATAAAGCTAAATTAGCTGACTTATTAAAAAACAACGATATAGTACTTGCCATTGGGCTTGTAGTTATCGTTGGAATGATGATTTTACCACTGCCTGCAGTAGCTCTTGATATTTTGCTTACGCTAAATTTAGCATTTGCACTGGTAATAATGCTTACATGTCTTTATACAAAAGAACCTCTGGATTTTTCAAGTTTTCCTACAATACTTTTGATTGCTACGTTATTTCGTTTAGGTTTAAACATTTCTACTACACGTTTAATTTTATTATATGGTGAGGCAGGAAATGTAATTAATGCTTTCGGAGAATTCGTAGTAGGAGGAAATTATGTAGTCGGCGGTGTAATTTTCGTAATCTTAGTTTTAGTAAACTTTATGGTAATCACAGGTGGTGCTACAAGAATTTCAGAAGTATCTGCAAGATTTACTTTGGATTCATTACCCGGTAAACAATTAAGTATTGACGCCGATTTAAATTCAGGATTAATAAGTGAAGACGAAGCAAAAACAAGAAGAAGAAATCTTGAAAGAGAAATGGATTTTTACGGAACAATGGATGGGGCTTCAAAGTTCGTAAAAGGTGATGCAACAGCAGGTATCATCATAACCGTAATAAATATTGTAGGTGGTTTGATAATCGGTGTTGCAATGTTAAGAATGAATATAATGACAGCACTGCAAACTTATACAATATTAACAATCGGTGATGGTTTAATTTCTCAATTACCGGCATTAATCATATCATTATCAACAGGTTTGATAGTGTCACGTGCAGGCGGGCAAGAAACATCTCTATCTACTGATATATCAAAGGAATTATTTTCTGACCCTAGAGTTTTAGGAGTAATAAGTGGTCTATTAGTACTATTAGGCTTAGTTCCAGGACTTCCTACAATACCATTTATGGCTATTGGTGCCGGTGCAGGTATTTTAGGATATTACAGATTTGAAGAAACAAGAAAAAAAGCTGAAGCCGAAAAAGCTGAAGCTGAAAAGGCCGAAAAAGCTAAAAAAGCTTCAGGGAAAAGAAATAAAAAAGCAACTAAAGAAAGTGTTATGGAACTTCTTAATGTTGAAGATATCGGTATAGAAGTAGGTTATAGACTTGTACCTTTATTAAATGTAGATATGGGTGGAGATTTACTTGAACGTATAGCACAATTAAGACGACAAACAGCACTGGATTTAGGTATAGTCTTGCCATCAATAAGAGTAAGAGATAATTTACAACTTGCACCAAATACTTATCAAATTAAGTTAAAAGGTGTAGGAATAGAATCAGGAGAAGTATATCCTGATAAAAGTTTGGCGATGAATTCTATGGGCTTACCTGACAACCCTAATATAACAGGTATAAGTGCAATAGAACCGGCTTTTGGATTGCCTGCATTATGGATAGAAGAAAAAGATAAAGACTATGCAGAAGCAAGCGGATATACCGTTGTTAGCCCGTCTGCAGTTGTTTCTACACATTTAACAGAAGTTATTAAGAAAAACGCATCTGAAATATTGACAAGAGATGCTGTTCAACAATTAATAGATAATTTGAAAAAAGAAGTTTCAGATAGCTATGTAGATGATATAATGAAAGATATATCAATTACAGAAGTACAAATTGTAATGCAAAATCTTTTGAAAGAACGAGTACCTGTAAGAGATTTAAAAACAATTCTTGAAACAATGAGTATACAATCAAGAATAAGTAAGATACCTGATTATTTAACAGAAAGAGTGAGAGAAGCATTATCAAGAACAATATGTAAAATAAATCTTGCAAGTACTGGTGAATTAATGGGAATAACATTATCACCTGATGTAGAAGATACAATTGCTAGAGGAATAAGCCCTGATGGACAAAGTTTAACGCTAGATCCTGATTTCACAAGAAAATTAATAGACAGCTTAAATAATGAATTACAGGCAGCTCTAACAAGAACGGGAGAACAACCTGTTATAATTTGTTCATCACCTATAAGACTTGCTTTCAGAAGATTAACAGAAAGAACATTTTCACAAATTGCAATTATGTCATTTAATGAAATAATGACAAATATAAAAGCAAAATCTGTAGGTACAGTATCAGTAGTTTCATCAAAAGCGTAAGAAAGGATATATGAATAAATGCGAGAGCTTATAAAATTAGATCAAGAAGTTTTAATTGTTCCAAAAGATTTTAAATTAACGAATAAAGGAAAAGTCGTAGAAGTCGAAGAAAATGGCTTTAGAATGAAAGTTAATTATCCTACGGAAGGTATTATTCGTAATCATATTTGTGAATTCTTTTCACCAACAGAAAACGGAATGTTATATTTTGAATCTTATGCATCAAAAATTGAAAATAACGTATTAACTGTTGTAAATCCTGTAAAACACAGATTTCTACAAAGAAGAAAATTCACCCGTATTCCATTTTTACAAAATACAAAATTATACAAAATTAATGATGTATCTTATGATATACAAACAATTGACTTATCTGCCGGCGGCTTGAAATTTAAATCTGATAGTCATATAAACATTGATACTGAATATAATGTAGATATTAAATTATCAGAAGAACAAATAATAACTTGTAAAATACAACTTATAAGAATTGAAAAACAGGATGATGGGACATTTATATTATCAGGAAGATTTTTAATCCTTAATAATATAGATAAAATGACTCTTATCCAATATTGTATGAAGAAGAATATAGAAAATTTAAGTAAATAATATGTCAGCAAAAAAAGGAAATCAACATAAATTAAACCATAAACAATTTTTTGGATTGTTATTTTTCTGTCTCACGTTACTCATTTATGGAACATGCTATATGCTTCAAAATGGAGGAATAACATATGAAGCAGTAACAGGAGCTTTGGTAGATGTTTTACCATATTGTTTTATAATAGCAACATTAGGTTATCTTATGGGTTCTATATTAGATAATCCTGCCAAAGCTAAAATTCAGGATAATAAAGATATGATAAATAAATTTATCCAAGATGCAACAGCACAAGCTGCACAATCTGCGCAAGAAGTCAAAATGGCAGCAGATGCAAATTCTGCAGCTTCTCTTTCTGAAGATATCGGATTAAAAATTGATACGGAGACAGATATTTAATGAGTTTAATTAATTTACTTAAGAAAAAAAATCTCATAACTCTTTTTACAACTCCTTCTCATAACCAAAAATTCTTTATATTGTCAAAATTCAGACAATTTTATAAATATGATATATCCGAAACAGAAGCACATAATCCGCAAAAAGCATTAAAATCAGCAGAAAAAAAGGCAAGCAAAATATATAAAACCAAAAGAACTCATTTTCTAACAAACGGTTCTACCAGCGGAATTATAGCTGCGGTTTTAACATGTGTAGAAAAAAACGATAAAGTATTAATTTGGAAAGATTCTCATATTTGCCATAAAAATGCCGTAAAACTTGCAGGAGCAGAAGCTATTTTTTATGAAACCGATTATGATGAAGAATTTGGAATTTCAAAGCCGATAAATACTACTTATATTGAAAATTTAATCAATGAACATAAACCAAAAGCCATAATTATTACTTCTCCGACTTATGAAGGGATTGTCAGCGATATAAAAAAAATAAAAGAAATTTGTGAAAAAACAAATACTTATTTAATAGCAGATGAAGCTCACGGAGCTTTGTATCCATTTAATGATAAGTTGCCGCAAAGTGCAGTAAATATTGCAGATTTTACAATACAATCACTTCACAAAACTGCAGGCGGACTCAATCCGACAGCACTTTTGCATAACAATACTGATTTAGACAGCTCAAAAGCTCTGGAAATGATAAATACAACATCACCATCATATCCGCTTTTAGCTTCAATAGAAAAAAATATAAACTATTTAAATTCTTCAAAAGGCAGACAAAAAATAACTGAACTTACAGAAAATATAAAAGAATTGAAGAAAAATTGTCCTAATGTTGAATTTTGCAATAATGATGACATAACAAAAATTGTTGTTAAATCAAAAAATCTTACAGGTTATGAATTATCCGAAAAACTATATCAAATTTTTAAAATAGAAGATGAAAAAACAAATGAAAAATCAACAATGCTATTAACAGGACTTGGTACTGATAAACAAAAACTTAAAAAACTTGAAAAAGCCCTGAAAAATTTTTAGAATAAGAATAAATTTTTGTAAAATTTTTTTAACATTTGCCACATGTCAGAAATAAAAAATTTTCTATTGTTTTATTAATAATATGTAGTGACAATAAAAGAAAGGACTTTTGTGCCTACAGACGGTGTACAATACAATGGAATGCCTCTTAATGACTATCTTAAAAAACTTGATGCTCAAGATGGCAAAGTTGATGGTAAGATAGAATCTTCCGTATGGAATGAATTTTCTGAAACCTTAGGCGGACAACGAATAAGACAAGGGGAAACTATGTCTGTATTTCAGGCAGAGGGAGAAGCCTCTCCAATACTTAGTGGCGATACACCTAAATTACGCTCAAAACAAGAAGATATAAGAAGTGCAGCATCTTTGATATCTGATTCAGGATATTCGGTAAGCGGAGAAATGCTACGCATTGCATTAACGCCTGAAGCACTTAAAATTGGAAATCATGCCAAAGACGGTTATACTGTTGTTTCTCCTGATGTAGCACAAAAGAAATTAAAGGCTTTGGGATTAAAAGAAGGTCAAAATGACCACATGAGCGCAGAATCAATGCGTCTGAAAATGGTTGAATTTAAACCTAATTCAGCTGTTGCAAAGGGCTTATCAAATTCCGGAGTTGTAAAAAGTTTGGTTCAAAATTGGTATAATCAGGGCGGAACAAGTTCTGAACCAATAGATATGAATACTTTTGATAAAAAGAATTGGAATACGGCAGATGATGCTGATACAGCATTTGGTGTCGGATATAGTTATTTAGTAGGGTTACATGATAATGGCGACGGCACGGTAAGTGGTTATGTCGAAGATGTTTATGATTTCAGCCCTAAATATAACGGCGATAGTGGCGGAGTTATTGACAAACTTACAGGCGAAATGCTTTCACATGTTTGTGAACTGCAAGACGTAGGAAAAGTACAAAATTACAGAACTCTTACACCAATAACAATCAGAGTAACTCAAAAACCTAAAAAGGATTCTTGGAGTGAACAAATAAAAGATAAAATTAGACCTTATACAACGCAAAAACAAAGAGAATCTTTATCAGGTGTGGCTTCAGCAGGTTCAGCTGTTGTAAATACCATGGAATCAGTAGTAAAAACAACATATAAAGCCGGAAACACCTTAGGTGAAATGAGTAGACAAGGCTATGATTATGCAAAACAAAAAGGTAAACAGGCTTGGAATGCTCTTAAAAGCTGGTTTTAGAGCCGAACTATAATCATTTCCGATACATGTTTCCTTATGTATGCTGTTTTATATATAAAACAGTTTTTTGTAGTGTTTATCCCTATTTTTATATTTATTAAAAAGTATTACAATTTTAAATATATTTCACTGATTTAGGCAATTTTTATTTTTAGGAACATTAAATCAGTATGATAAATC
Organism: uncultured bacterium; assembly: GCA_902803265.1. Lineage (GTDB taxonomy): Bacteria > Cyanobacteriota > Vampirovibrionia > Gastranaerophilales > Gastranaerophilaceae > UBA791. The sequence goes on from CADCPD010000050.1 coordinate 9,089, forward strand.
CTATTAGCAATTTTAGTTTTAATTTTACACCATTCGCTCAGTCTCAAAATAGAATAAAAACTGATGTTCAACAAGTTTTAACAAATCCGATAACAAGACCAAAATTACCCCAACCGACAACAATGATGGCGTTGTTGTATAACAATATATCTTTTACAGGTCATAGAGAAGATTTAGTTCGTTCAATAGGACACGTATCATGCCCGTGCTGTGGAACTAAAATGCTTACAAACGGTGATATGGAAGATATTTCAAAAGAATTAAGTAAAAAAGATACGGCAGAACATTACATAAACACATTACACCCTTATGAAGAATACATGCATAAAACTGAAAAAGATGTATTCCATAAATTTGAACAATGGGGCAAAGAAAATCCAAAAGGTACTTTAAGTAATTTTTTAGCAGAAAATAGAGAATCTTCAATGAAAGCTTGTAAAGATAAGCAATCTGAAGTCTTTGCTAAAATTAATTCTATTGCAAGTTCAATTAGTTCTCAAGCAGGTGAAAAGTTTGCTAATCTAACAAAAGTTTATTCAAATACTCCTGTAAATAATGAAGAAGATATGAAAACTGTCAGAAAAAATATTCTTTCTGATATAAAAACTTCAAAAAGTATCATAAATAATGAAGAAAAATTTAAAGAATTAAAAACCTTGGCAGATAGTCTTCCTACATCAAAAAATAGTACAGATGCATTTATTGTAAGATATGCAGGAAAACCTTCAGAAAAAATAGGAACAAGATTAGTAAAACTTTCAGTAGGAACAATAGAACATGTAAAACCTCAAGCTGACGGAGGCAGAGACAGAATAGAAAATTACCTTCTTGAATGTGGCGAATGTAACCATACAAGAGGAGATGTTTCACTAAAAGATTGGGTTGAAGAACATCCTGAAATGAAAGAAAATACCCAAAAATATTTTGATGAAGTTATCGAAAAAATAAATAATAACGAATTAGGACGAGAATTAGATAATTATCCAAATGCTGTAAGAGGTGCTTTGAAAGAACAATCAAAAGGTACTTTAACATATGATACCTCAGCTTTAAAACCAAAAACAGACGAAAGACCTAAAAAATCTGAAAATACGGATAAAACAGATAAATCAGAAAGTTCAAAAAAACCTCAAACACATAAGCCTAATAAACCTCACAAACCTCATCATCACCACAGACTTAATCTTGCAGCTTAGTTGAACTTATAATTTAGTTTTTCATTTATTTTATCGGTAATTTCACTGTAGTTTTTGTTTACAGGTGTTTTTTCAGCCATTTTAATAATATCTATAAATACTTTTGAATTTAGAGGTTTATTATTATCCAAAAATGAAGTTGAATAAAGATTATCAATTCTTGCCGGAACAATTAAACCTGTTTTTGTTAAATATTCAGAAGATTGTTTTGAAGTTAAAAATTTAACAAGTTTAATTGCATCTTCTCGTTTTTTAGAAGATTTTACAATTGCATATCCTGAAGAATCAAGCGTAACAGCACTTTTCCCATTAACATTAGGAAAATTAACAACATCCCAATCAAATTTTATATCTTCTCTGTATTTAGGAACAAGCCATCTGCCTGATAAATGCATTGCAAGTTGTCCGTCAATAAACATTTGTGCCATTGTTTTGGATGCGGATTGATATTTTTTAGGTGCAACATTATACTTGTTTCTTAAATCAGAATAAAATTGTATACCTTTTTGAGAATTTGCACTATCAATAATCAATTTATCATTTTTATCAAGAATCCCTCCGCCAAAAACTCTCAAAAAAGGAAGATAATAAAGAGATTTTTCTTCAAAAGAAATACCAAAATGATTATCTTGAGTAAGTTTTTTTGCTTTATTTTCTAAATCATAAATAGTCCAGTTATTATTTGGATATTCCACATTGTATTTTTTAAATAAATCTTTATTATAAAAAATAACTAATTCCGATATATCACGAGGCATGGCAAGCAATCTGTTTTCATAGGTCATTGTATCCAATACTTGCGGATAATAGGCTTTTTTGTCTTCTTCAAACAATGTATTTAAATCCATTAAATATTTTTCATAAACAGGAATATTCAAATTATTTATAAAAATCACATCAGGAGCAAGATTTGAAGCAAACATAAGATGTAATTTCTGAAAATAATTTTGAGGAATATGTAGAAATTGAACTTTAATATCAGGATTTTCTTGTTCAAACTCTTTCAATAATGTATTTATAATTTGAACTTCAGTCTTAGAACCCCAGCTTGCAAATATAACAGTGTTGTCATCTTTTTGTTTGCAACCCGTAAGAAATATTATAAATATCAATAAAAGTAAAAATTTTTTTATCATTATAAATTTAGTACCAATTTAATTGAATCAGCATTAATTTCAACAATACCTTTAAATTTTCCGGCCCTTACAAGATATTGAACATTAATATCACTTAATTCTTCATATATTCTAACCGATAAATTTTCTGCTTTATCATCTTTTGAAAAACGTTTTAAAACCGTAATTTTGTCACCAATATAACCTATTAAGGCCACCGTTTGTTTATAACTTAAAAGAGCAAGGCCTCTATTATCATCCAAAGGATATCTTTCTTTTATTTCCAATTTCGGTTCTTCAGGTTTCTTTATTTTTTTTACAACTTTCTTATTTTGTTCGTTTTCTACTTGTTTTTCTACATCTTTTTGAATATTTTCTGTTTTTTCTGAATCTTGCTTAGTTTCTTTTGGCTCAACATTTTGCTTCTGATGAGGTTTTTCTTCTACAATTTTGTATTCTCTTTCTTGATTTTCTTCTTCATCTTCAATAATAAAAATATCATCCTTTAGGTTATCCGTATCGTTAAAAATTTCTGTATTTTCACTATAATAATCAGGATTTAAAAACTCTTCTTCTGATGAAAAATTATTATCATCGCCTTCATCAAAAAGAGCTATACCTTCTTCATCAGATAATGTGCCGATATCATTTTCAAAAGCATAATTATTTTTCTTAAAACCATTGGTAGATTTATTTTTTAAAGTCAACGGAGCATCGTTTTTTTGAGCTTTTTCTATTGTTTCCATTGTATTTATTATTTCATCAGCAACTTCGTCTTTTTTAAATCCGTCTAAACTCTTATATTTTTCAATTTCGTTAATATAAATTTTTTGACCTAATTTTTTGTGTTTTTCTTCTGTCTGCTCAAATTCTTCAATAGCTTTAATTAACTCATCTCTCTTAATTTCTTCATAGGTAAGATTTTTAAGTCTTTCCATTTCCGCTAAAAATGCTCTTCTTTTTTTATAGAAAAAATAACCTAAGATTCCAAAAATTATTATTAAAGCAAGCACTGCTATATCAATAAGAATTGAGGTTACTATTTCTTTTTTTGTTTTAACTGTATATTTTTTACCTGATTTTTCATTAAACTGAGCATAGATTCTGCTTGCTATTTTTGTTTTTGTATTAAGCGATTTAGGTGCATCTTTTATTAATGAAGTTGATAAATCATCCATTTGGTATTGATGATTTTCCAACTCTAATTGCTCTTTGTCAATTGGTACAAGCAAAAAGCTTTCCGAATCTTTTGTTTTTAAAGTATTATCGGTAGCATCAAAATCAAGAACTTCTAATGATTTAATAGTTTGGACACTATTTTTTTTAAGCGGAGGTTGTTTTACTGTAGGAACATTAGATACAATGTTTTTTATATTTTTTGAAGTTGTAGATTTTGTAGAATTCAAATATTTAGAAGGACTATTGTTAGAATTATTTTCCAGTTTTATAGGTTTTATTTCTACAGCAGTAGTAGTTATTGCAGGCTTGGAATTTTGCCCTTCTGAAAGTTCTTCCGGAGAAAGAGTAACAGGCGCAGTATTTAAAGCTATGTAATCAACAGGCTTTGAATAGCCGATATTGCAACAAAAAATGAATAACACAAAAAGGATTATGGATAATTTTTTTAAATAAGCATTATTCACAATTATTCTCCTTGTTTTAATTTTATCATTTAAACAAATATTTTTACACAAACCGTAATAAAAATGATACATTTATGTTATTCTATAGATATGAAAAGCGGATTTGTAACAATAATAGGAAGACCAAACGTAGGTAAATCAACTCTTTTAAACGCAATTTTGGGGCAAAAAATCGTAATAGCAACAGATAAAGCTCAAACGACAAGAAAGCGTATAAAAGGTATTTTTACTGATGAAAGAGGTCAAATTGTATTCATAGACACCCCTGGGGTTCACAAACCTTTAAACGATTTTGGAGAATGTCTTGTTGATGAAGCAAAAATTGCACTACCTGACAGCGATTTAATTTTGTTTTTAGTTGACGGTTCAGAACCGGCGGGAAAAGGTGATAAATGGATTAGTGAAAATCTTCTTTCAACTCAAACTCCAATATATATTGTTATGAATAAAACAGACAAATTAAATTCAGAAAATAAATTAAATGAAAATCTTGAAACCTATAAAAAACTTTTTGATAAAGACTTACCTGTAATACAAATTTCCGCACTTAATAATAAAAATGTTGATGAACTTATAAATACATTGTTTTTAAATCTTCCTGAAGGCGTAAAATTCTTTGATGATGATACGGTTACAGATGAAAATATGAGATTTATAACCACAGAAATCATAAGAGAAAAAATACTTACAAACACTCAAGATGAAATACCACATTCAGTTTTTGTAAAAATAGAAAAATACGAAGAACAAGAAAATATTGATAAAATCTATGCTGTAATTTGTTGTGAACAAAAGAGCCAAAAAGGTATTTTGATAGGCAAAAACGGTTCTTTGTTAAAGAAAATCGGTATGGAAGCAAGAATTGAGCTTGAAGAAATTTTAGAAAAAAAAGTTTATCTGGAACTTTATGTAAAAATAGAAAAAAATTGGAGAAAAAATAAAAAGATATTAAAAGATATAGGGTATGAGCAGTTTAATAATTAATTATGCTATTTGTATAGCAATTTCAAGCGGATTAAGTTATTTTTTATACAAAATTTTATATACAGCTTTTCAATGTACAAATTTGAATGAACTGGTAATAAGCTCCGTAGTTTTTGCAAATTATAATAAAAATATTGATTATGCCATATTTTTTATTTATTTGGCATTATTTTTTATTGTTTTTTCAATTATAAAAAGATTTATTCCTGTTTTTGAAATAAAAGATTTTATAAAAGATATAAACCTTCCTGAACACAACGGTAATAAACATATTTTGGATTTATTGCAAACACTGTGTTCTTTTATGTATTTTTTACTATATCCAAATAACGGCAATAATTATCCGATTTTACTTTTTATAATAATTCTTTTAATTATTATAACCAATGCCGATATTTACTTTAAAATCATATTTAAAAACAGAAAAATTTCACCGTTTGCAATAGCACCATTAGCTGTTTTTCTTTTTGGTAAATCTTATAATTTTGGAACTGTTACGGTTGATGACTACCATATGGGCGAAAAATTTGCTACATATTGGCTTTACCATTTTCAAAATTTTGAACTTTTTAAAGACATAAATCTGATTCACGGCTATAATGACTTATTTTCGGGTTTTATTGCAAATAAAGTTTTTAACGAATACACCATATATTCTTTTTACTTGGCAGAAACATTAATTTATAACATAAATCTCATATTAACAGTTATTTTGGGATATATTATCTTTTCACAAAATCCTGTTTTAATAACGGGAATTTTTGTGAATTGTTTTTATTATTTTAATGTTTACTTTTTAACAGCATTATTATTTTTAAAGAAAGAATTTATTCAACAACCGTTCAGATGGCTTCAAATATACATAATTTGTGCATTTTTAATGACAGCATTTTGGATTCATATAGGCATATTTTTATTTTTAGCGCTTTTACCTTTGGCAGTTTATTTATTTATAAAATTAATAAAACAAAACCAACATAGTCGAATATTTTATTTATTATTACTTTCTTTTGCTTTTGGATTGCTATTAAAAGATTTTATTTTAAATTCTTTTAATTACCATTTAATCTCAAATCCATTGTCATATGCAAACGGATTTCCTGATTTAAAAATCCATCAGATTTGGTCTGATTTTATAAAATTATTTGCTCTTTTATCAATGCCTTGCTTTATTATTGAGGGCTTTAAAGCATACAAAAACAAAAATATTCAGCTTACTTTCGTTTATACATTTGCAGTTTTATTACCATTATTAGGATTAACTTATGAGCTTACAAGAATAGATTATATAATGTTTTCAAGAATAAGATTTATCTCAATAGCTTATATAACAATACTTTTACCGTTTATTTTCTATACAACAAAATCACTTTGGCTAAAATATACAAAATATATTTTCAGCATTTTACTAATAATTTTATGCTGTTTAAACTTCACGGATAAATGGGATAATACAATAAAACTTCCTGAAAAAAATATTATACCTACAATAGGCAATATTGAATTAGAAAACTCTCAACAAAAAAGAATAGAAAATGTAAAAAGAATAATTGATAAATATTCCGAAAAGGATGATTATATCCTAGATTTAACAAACAGAGGTTTATATTATTTTTATTTTGAAAGAAAAATTCCTTGTAACATGATTTCGTATTTTAATTTTACAAGCCAACAGGAAGAAAAAATAGCACTTGAACAAATAAAACAAAATCCACCCAAAATTATAATAATAAAGTCAGATAATATATTACATGATGAAATAAAACCTGCTTTAAGAATAAAATCAATTTACAGATGGATTTTAGATAATAATTACAGAGTTTTAGAAGATAATAATAATGTTTATCTGATTAAAGAAAGTAAAAAAGTAAAATACACTAAAAAAGAACTTAAACTTCTTGATGAAATACTATCAAACAATGATTTAAAAAATTTACCTCAAAGCTGGGGAAATTCTGCTAAAAATATGAAATTAGCAGAAGGCAAAGATTTATTATATATGGAAGTATCAACTAAAAATCCAAATATTATTGAAATAAAAATGAAAAATTCTAATAGTAAATTAACATTTAACATAGATAACAAAACAAAATTCGTTTTAATACCTTTGGATAATTATTCATCATGGTATCTAAGCCCTGATAAAATAGGTGTTTCGCCTAATAATGATATCCAAATAAAAGAAATAAAATACTATCAATTTTTATAAATCAAATTATAATTTGTAACAAAAACTTAACATAGCCAAACATGTTTCTAAAGTTTTTCATTTGTAGGCCGATAAGTAATACATAAGAATGTATGTAATTTAGAAAAGGAATATGTGTATGTTAAGAAAAATCGAAAGACCAACAAGCAATATA
>CADCPD010000051.1 GCA_902803265.1 uncultured bacterium
AATCAATATGCACCTAAAATGTATCATGAACTTGTTTCACCATTAACTGATGAAATAACAGAACTTCCTCAAATAAATGTTGAACCCCAAGAAAAAATTGAAAATTCAATACTTATCCATCCGGGGGTAAGCCAAATGAGTATACAAAAGGGTATTATAAAAACCGTTGATGCAAAAACTTGGGCAAAAGTTTTAAAACTTTTGGCAGAAAAAGGAAAACATGTAATTTTAACAGGCGGTCCGGATGATAAAGAATGTATTGAAATAATAAAAAAAGAATGTGGAACTTTTGATTACGATGACTATACAAAAGGACAAATTAAAAATTTAAAGGATTTAGCTGTATTGATTGGTAAATCTGAAAAATTCATTTGTTCTGATTCTGCACCATTACATATAGCGGTATCCCTACAAACAAGGACTTATGCGATATTCGGTTCAACTGATGACAAAAAATTAATTCCGCAAAAAGATTTTATAACAGCAATAAAATCAAAAAAACAATGTCCGCTAGCTCCATGCCTTTGGGAAAAAAGACAAACATCTTGCAAAGAATTGTCATGTTTAGATATTTCAGCAGAAGAAATAGTTGAAATTGTAACAAATTCGTAACATGTAAAACCATGACTATAACCGATTTTTACGGAGAAAGTATTGAAGAAATAGCGTAAAATATGCAATGGCAATTTTTATGCTATACTGGTAGTGAATTTTAAATTAAATGTATTAGTGAAAGAAAGGTTAGAAAATTATGCCATTACCAAAAGTCGCATATTTCTCAATGGAAATAGCATTAGATCAATCTCTAAGTACATACTCTGGAGGTTTAGGATTTTTAGCAGGTTCTCATATGTTATCTGCAGGATATTTACAATTACCGATTGTAGGTGTAACAATGTTATGGTCTTACGGTTATTATGACCAACGTATTGATCACAACGGTCAAGTAGAAGTTGCATATATCAGAAAATACTATGATTTCTTAACAGATTTGGGTATTTCAACAGAAATTGATATATTCGGAGAAAGAGTAAAAGTAAAAGCTTATAAAGTAGAACCTGAATTATATGGTTCTTGTCCTGTTTACTTATTAACAACAGATGTTGAAGGAAACAGCGACTGGGCAAGAAGCATTTCACACAGATTATATGACGGAAATGAAAGAATAAGAATTGCACAAGAAGTTGTACTTGGTGTTGGCGGGGTAAGAATACTTCAAAAAGCTGGTTTCAAATTTGAAGTTATCCACATGAACGAAGGTCACGCTCTTCCTGCAGCATTTGAATTATTAAAACAAGCAAAAGGTGACTTGGAAGCAGTTAAAAAACAAACTGTATTTACAACACACACACCTGTTGCAGCCGGAAACGAAGTACACTGGGTAGATACATTAATGGAAGGTGGATTCTTCCAAGGCGCATCAAGAGAAACAGCGGTAGCATTAGGAGGAGAAAACTTCTCATTAACAGTTGCAGCTTTAAAAATGAGCCGTATTGCAAACGCTGTATCACAATTACACGGTCTTGTATCTAACAAAATGTGGGAACACGTTGAAGGAAGATGCCCAATTCGTGCCATCACTAACGCCGTAAACTTACATTACTGGCAAGATACAAGAGTTAAAGGTGAAAAGACATTCTCTCAATTACTTGCAGCTAAAAAAGAAATGAAAGCTTCATTATTCAAATATGTTGCAAACGTTGCAGGTAAGAGATTTGATCCTGATGTATTAACAATTACATGGGCAAGAAGATTTGCTGATTACAAACGTGCTTGGTTAATCTTGATGGATAATGACAGAATCATGAAATTACTTAACGATAATAAAATTCAAATTATTTTCGCAGGTAAATTCCATCCGGATGATGTTATGGGCAGAGAAATGTTTAACAAATTATTAAACCGTTCTCACTCAATGAAAAATGTAGTTGTATTACCAGGTTATGAATTACAATTAAGTAAAAAATTAAAAATGGGTTCTGATATTTGGTTAAATACACCTCTAAGACCATTTGAAGCGTCAGGTACATCAGGTATGAGTGCTAACGCAAATGGTACACTTCACTTATCTATTTTCGACGGATGGACAGTTGAAGGTACATTCAACGGAATAAACGGTTACACTGTTGAATACGAAGGATTGGATGATGATATTCCATGGGAAGAAAGACACTGGAAAGACCATGAATATATTATGAATACAATCGAAAACGAAATCATTCCTACTTATTATGATAACAAAGAAGAATGGGCAAGAATGATGAGACAAGCAATCAGAACAGCAGAAGCATATTTCAATTCTGACCGTATGGTTATTGAATACTACAACAGAATTTATCGTTCAATCGCTCACGGTGATTTAAGCGAAAATGATGACGGAAAAGAAAAGAAATATATCAATACAAAACCAACATTTGATGCTTGGAAATACGCAAATATCAAATAATCTTTGATAGTAAAATAATAAATAAAAAATGGTTTCTATTAAAAATAGAAACCATTTTTATATGAATTTTGCATGCCAAAATCGCATATTTAGTACTTTAATGTGATATGTTCAATAGTTTGTAAATTATTAATAATAAAAATTTACGTTATGAAATATTTTGAACTCACGACCAAAATTTATGCTAAATTATTAGTATAGAGATTAGAAATTTTAATCAGAACTTTGTTAGGAGAGTACATGCCGGAATATTTAACGAAAGAAGAGATTAAACAATGGAGAAGTTCATTGGAAAAAATCACTTTAGAAGAATTTGCGAAAAGATTGGGAAAACAAATAGAAGAAGAAAAACATACAAATGATTTAGTTGATATAGTAATGAAAGGACAAACAAGTTCTTCTGTTACAACTTCAAGAATAGACAGAACAAGTATAATGGAAAGAATTTCTACAACTTCTCAAAAAGCTATGAAACTTGAAAGAGAAGTTGAACCTAGTGTTTATTCATCAAAAGTTGAAAAACATGTAGAGGTAAAATCAGAAAAAATTGCTGAAGTTGCAAAAACTGCAGTAAAAAAAGAAATTGAAAAAAGCACAGTAAAACCAATAATTAAACAACAAGTTAGTGTTGATAATTCAGGTTATGAATTTAAAAAACCTCTTACAGAAAGAGAACAAATGGTATTTAACTATTTTCTTGAAAATAAAAATTCTGTAGTATTCGCTAAAGATTTAGCAACACTTTTAAATTTACCAAGAGATTATGTATACAAATACATAAAAACATTAAGAGCAAAAATAGAAGGAGATAATTTAAAGAACGCAGAAAGCGGCGGATTTATATTATCTGATAAATAATATGGTAATTGAAAAATCAAGTATATTAAAAGTTTTAAGTAAGACAGAAACGTTGTATGTAGCAGATTATAATGATACATACGGCGTTTCTACTAATATGATAAGAAAACTTTTTCAATTTTCGGGTTTCGGAAAATCTTTAAATCTTGGTAATATAGTTCTTGAACAAGTTGCAGATAAAGAATATATAGTTGTCGAAGGTATTCAAAAACTTGTAACCCTTAGCTTGATTTTATTTGCTTTATGTGAATGTTATAAACAAACTAATACAGCTAACGAAGAAGCTATATCAAAAATATACGAAAGATATTTGTTAGGTAAATATGGTGTTAAGCTTCATTTAAACGATGTAAATAAAGATATTTATGAAAAAATTATATACAAAGAACGATTAACTGATGAAGAAAAAGAAAATCCGTTATTTGTTGTATTACATAAATTTTGGGAAGAAATAAAAAAAGAATGCATTTCTGCTAACGAATTATACAAACTTCTTAAAGCTATAGATTGTTATATTATACAGATAAAACCTGGTGAGGGTTTGGATTTTTATTATAATTTAAATAAAAACAACAGCAGACTCGATACTATAAAATTAATTCGTTCATACCTAAAAAGGATGAATGAACCATTATTGTATATTTGGGATGAAATGGTTAATAAATATATCGAATTAGATATTTATGATATGTTAAAACCATTTATTAAAGACTTTCTAAGTATTCAAAATTCAAAAGTAAGTATATATGATGCTGAAGTTTTTGCGTTTTTCACAGCATATTATGAAGATGCAACAGTAAACAAAACTCCTGAGTTTGTTCTAAAAAATATAAAAGAGTTTTCTGAAAGATATATAAAAATGATTACTTTGGATTTTGAATATTTTGACATAAGAAAAAAATTCAGCCTTATAAACGAAATCGATGGTCAAGTCGCTTATCCGTATCTGTTAGAAGTTTTGACTGATTATGAGAATAATAAACTAAGTACGGATGCATTAAATTTAATTTTAAAAACAGTATATGATTATCTATATAGAGGTAATACTTTTGATTTTGCAAGACTAAGTGAATTAATTAATCAACGCTTAGTTTTAAGAAATATCCAATTTTAGTATGTTTTAAAAAATTTTAGAACAAATATAAGTAAAATAAACAATAAAAAAAGAAGGAAATAGAAATGAATAAAAGCCAATCAACAGGAATGTATGTAATATTGGGGATAATGATTTTAGCATTTGTATCAATGTTATTTTCCGGACCAACAACAAATACTCAAGATTTGACATATACAAACTTTATACAAAAAGTAGAAACTGGAGAAATCAAGAGCGTTGAAATTGACAAAGATTTTTTAATTGCTCAACCAGTAAAACAACCTGAGCAAACAGAAAAAGAAAAAAAAGCTCCAAAACCTATATACGGAGAGTTAAAAAAAGCAACCTTACAATATAAAGTTTTAATTCCTCAAGGTTCTGACATATTAAAGAAATTAGAGGACAATAATGTAATAATAGAAGTTAAAAAACCAAGTGAATCATCTCAAATATTTAGTGTATTAGGTTCTTTGATACTACCATTGCTATTTATTATTTTCTTAATAATAATGGCAAGAGGATTATCAGCAGGCGGCTCTCAAGCAATGTCATTTGGTAAAAGCAAAGCAAAATTACTTTTAGACAGCAAAGTAAAAGTAACATTTGACGATGTCGCAGGTATTGATGAGGAAAGAAAAGAACTTGAAGAAATAGTAGATTTCTTAAAGAACGGTGAAAAATATATAAAACTTGGTGCGAAAATACCAAAAGGTGTTTTATTAATCGGTTCACCCGGAACAGGTAAAACTTTGATGGCAAAAGCTGTAGCTGGAGAAGCAGGAGTTCCGTTCTTCTCTATATCAGGTTCAGACTTTGTAGAAATGTTCGTTGGTGTTGGTGCAAGCCGTGTAAGAGATTTATTTGAACAAGCCAAAAAACATCAACCTTGTATAATATTTATCGATGAAATTGATGCTGTAGGTCGTCAACGTGGAGCAGGTCTTGGCGGTGGACATGACGAAAGAGAACAAACATTAAACCAATTACTTGTTGAAATGGATGGCTTTGATGAAACAACAAATATTATCGTAATCGCAGCAACAAACAGACCTGATATTCTTGATAATGCTCTTTTAAGACCAGGTAGATTTGATAGACAAATTGTTATAAATAGACCTGACATTTTAGGCCGAGAACAAATCTTAGAAGTTCATGCAAAAAATAAACCTTTAGCGAGCGAAGTTGATTTAAAAGTTTTGGCAAAACGTACTCCGGGCTTTACAGGTGCAGATTTGCAAAATTTATTAAATGAAGCTGCATTGCTTGCTGCAAGACATGATAAAGAAAAAATTGAAATGGAAGATTTGGAAGAAGCTATTGATAAAGTAATAGCAGGACCTGAAAAGAAAAGCCGTATTATATCAGATTCTGAAAAAGAAAATACAGCTTATCACGAAGTAGGACACGCATTACTTTCAAAATTATTAAACAATTGCGATCCGCTTCATAAAGTTTCAATAATTCCTAGAGGAATGGCTCTTGGTGTTACTTTAACATTACCTGAAAAAGACCATTTAACAATGAAAAAAGTCCAATTATTAGACAGAATAACAATGACTCTTGGAGGCCGTGTTGCAGAAGAAATAATTTATGGAAAAGACTTTATTACAACAGGAGCATCAAATGACCTTGAAAAAGTTACTTCCTTAGCGAGAAATATGGTAACAAAATACGGTATGAGTGAAAAATTAGGAAATCTTGCTTACGGTAAAAGTGAAGACCACGTATTTATGGGACGTGATTTCGGTCACACAAGAGATTATTCTGAAGAAATTGCTGCAGAAATTGATAATGAAGTTCAACGAATAGTAAATGAACAATATGAAATTGCAAAAACTCTTTTAACTCAAAATCAAGATATGCTTGAACAAATATCTAAAGCTCTATTAGAAAGAGAAACTTTAGACGAAAAAGAATTTGATGAGTTAATGGAAAAAATTAAAGATGAAAGAAACTTGTACATGTAATTTTGAATTTAGTCAAAATATACGTGAAATAGATTTTAACGGAATAAAAATAGGCGGTGATAAATCTTTCTTTTTCTTAAAAGAAAACGAAAACACATCAAAGCCTGTTTTTGTTTTGGAAATAAACATTTTTAATCCTGAACAATGTTCTCATATTGTGAAAGATGTTTATGGAGAATTTTTTGAAAATAAAATTGAATTAATAAAACAAGCTCAAACATCTGATTGCGATATTTTAGGACTTAAATTTAATATTGAAAATATTAATCAAACAAAAGAAGCCTGCGAGTTACTAAAAACATTATTACCTCATATAACAAAACCTCTAATGATACGGGGAACAAATATTTCTGATACAGATAAAGTTCTAATTCCCGAATTAATAAAAATCCTTGATAGAAAAAGCTTAATCGCATTTGCCAATGAATACACATATAAAGAAATAGTACCACTTGTCATAAAAGGTAATCATATCTTAGTAATTCGTACCCCGATAGATGTGAACAAATTAAAGGAAATGAATTTAACAACTTCACAAATGGGTCTGGATTTAAATAAAATTATTATAGATACAGATACGGGCGGATTAGGTTACGGTTTGGAATATGGTTACAGCATTATGGAAAGAGTAAAAATTGCAGGATTAAACGGCAATATAATGTTAAATATGCCAATAATATCGTTTTGCAGTGAAGAGAGTTTAAAAACAAAAGAAGCTTCAAGCGATATGCTAAATAGAAATTATGGCGAACTTAAACAAAGAACAAAGATGATAGAAGTTGTAACTGCAAGTGCAGTTATATCTGCCGGAGCGAACGTAATAGTCCTTAATCATCCTGATAGTATCTCAATATTGAAAGGGTTAGTAGAATGAAATTATCAGGTTTAGAAATATTCAAATATCTTCCTGCATCAACAAAATCAGAACATTCAAACTGTAAAGAATGTGGATTCAAATCATGCATGGACTTTGCTGTTAATCTTGCTAAAAACTTTGAATTTGTTAATAATTGTCCTTATTTAAAAGATGAATTAAAAAATATTATAAATAAAACTCAAACTTCAACACAAAACGAAATTGAAGTCGGATTATCAAAAAAAGTAAAAATAGGCGGAGAGAATGTCATGTTTCGCCATGATAAAAAATTTGTAAATCCTACAGCAATTTTTATAGCTTTAAATACAGATAGTACAATTTTTAAAAATGAATTGAAAAGAGTATTAAATTTTGAAATTCTAAAACTGTCACAAACATATAAAGTTGACGGAATATTTTTAAAAGGTTCAAATATAAACAAAGATTTAAGATTACAAATTGAAAAGTATGGTATTTCGACACTAACTGAAGAAGAAATTAATGGATATAGTCTTATAGAAATAAAAGATGATAAAGATAATTTTCCAAATACTATGGAAAACTTAATTTGCACAAGAAAAAAAGCCATTCTGGAAAATAATAAAAATTATTTAAACCCTGTATATATATATTTGAAAAAGCAAGATAATTTGGTTGAATTATCCGCAAGAGCAGGTTTTTATATTAGCAAATACGCAAATATGCTTATATTTGAAAATTTTGACGAAGCATTAATGTCAACATTAATAGCATTAAGACAAAATATTTATGCTGATCCTCAAGCACCCTTGCAAGTTGAATCAAAAATATACGAATTCAACGAAGTAACAGATAAATCACCAGTATTTATGACAACCAATTTTAGTTTGACATATTACACGATGGCAAATGAACTTGCAGAGTTGGATGTTCCGTCATATCTTGTACTTATTCCTACAGGAGGTATGAGTGTACTTGCAGCTTGGGCTGCAGAAAAAATAACAACACAAGTTATTGCTGAAACCATTGAAAAACTAAAATTAAGAGAAAGGGTAAAAACAAGAGAAATTATAATCCCTGGAGTGCTTGCTTCTATAAAAGATGATATACAAAAAGAAATCCCTGATTTTAAAATAATCGTGGGTGCTGTTGAAGCTTATAAAACCAGAGATTTTATAAAAACGTACAAAATAGAACATTTTGCAAAATAATATTTGGAGAAAAATATGAAGAACTATTCAGAATACATAAATGAGGAAAGATTAAAAAACAATTTTATAAAAATGGCAGAAGTTGATACAGGTTCATGTGAAGATACAAAGAAAGGATTAGAACCCAGTACCGAAAAACAGGTTGAATTCGCAAAAAACATATTAAAGCCTATTTTGGAAAATTTAAAACTTGAAGATATAAAATTTGATAAAACTGGTATTTTAACAGCATCTTTAAAAGGAAATATTGAAAGTTCATTTACACTTGGTTTAATTGCACATATGGATACAAGCGAACAAGCACCGACAGGACCGGTAAAGGTTAAAATACATGACTACAAACAAGGTGATATTGAACTTTTAAACGGAACTTTAATAGAAGAATCAGACTTGGAACCATATAAAAATCATACGATTATAAGTTCAGACGGAACTACTCTTCTGGGTGCAGACGATAAAGCAGGAATTGCGGAGATAATAGAGGCAATAACTGTTTTAACAGAACATCCTGAAATAAAAAGACCAAACATAAAAATCGCAATTACTCCAGATGAAGAAATCGGTGAAGGTGTATCCTATTTTGATATAGATAAATTTGGTGCAGATTTAGCATACACAGTTGACGGTTCTGAAGCAAAAAATATAGAATCAGAAACATTTAATGCCTTTAATCCTGAAATTATTATAAACGGTATTCCTGTTCACTGCGGACACGCTTATAAAAAGATGGTTAACGCAATAGATGTTGCAAGCTATATTATAGGCAAATTACCGCAAGCGGAAAAACCGGAAACAACAAGAAACAGAGAAGGATATTATCATGTTGACAACATAAACGGAGATGTTAACAAAGTTGTAATGAAAATGCTTGTAAGAGATTTTGATTTTTCAGGAGCAAAAAACAGAATAGAATTTTTGAAAAATCTAATCAAAAATGCCGAAAATGAATTTAAAGGCTGTAAAATTGAATTTAGAGAAAATGAAAAATATCACAATATGAAAGAAAAATTAATGGAAAAACCTGAAGTTATAGAATACGCAAAAGAAGCAATAAGACGTTCAGGACTAGAACCAAAAGAACCTGTAGTTAGAGGCGGAACAGACGGAGCAATGCTAACTTTGAGAGGCTTGCTAACTCCAAATTTAGGAACAGGCGGAGTTAATTTTCATTCAAAAAAAGAATTTATTTCTTTACAGATAATGAAAAAATGCTGTGAAAATGTTATAAATCTTGTAAACGTATGGGCAGAAAATTCTTAAAAATAAATTGATAATAATAAAACCGAAATGAGTCCGGTGGGATTTGAACCCACGACCAAGAGATTAAGAGTCTCCTGCGCTACCGCTGCGCCACGAACCCATTTCGGTTTGTTTTTATTTTCTAAAATTCTTTATTAATTTTTACTTCTAGAATATAAAATTATCAAAAATTGGTAAAATTGTCAATGACTTTGCTTTTTTCTTTTTAAAAGAAATAAGGTAAAATAAAAGAAGTAGTATTAAAATAAAAAAGGCGGGGCATTAAAATGCCCCGCCTTAATTTTATATTTCGATTATTCTTCTACTTTTTCAAATACGTCTTTACCTTCACCGCATAATGGGCAAACGTAATCATCAGGTTCTTGTGTCAAATCACCTTCATATTCGTATCCGCATACTGTGCATACATATTTCATTGTTTGTCCTCCTTTTTTAGTTTTGTTTTGCAGATAGCATTTCTTTTATGCCATCAATTGAACTTAATACGCCTGTTGCTTCATAAGGCATATAGATAACTTTGTTATTTTGACCTGATGTTATTTCATGCAAAGTTTCCAAATATTTCATTGCGATTAAATATTTATCAGGTTGGCCTTTTTCAGCAAGAGCTTCTATTATCATTTTAATAGCTTCTTGTTCACCGTCTGCTTGAAGAATTCTTGCCTGTTTTTCACCATCAGCTCTCAAGATAGCAGCTTGTTTTTCACCTTCTGCTCTATTTATTGCAGCTTCCTTTTCCCCTTCTGCTTTTAAGATAGCTGCTTGTTTTTGACCTTCTGATTCAAGAATTATCGCACGTTTTTCTCTTTCTGCTTTCATTTGTTTTTCCATTGCATTTTGAATATCTGCAGGTGGATTAATATCTTGTAATTCTACTCTGTTAACTTTTACACCCCATTTATTTGTTGCTTCATCTAAGATTGCTCTTAATTCTTGGTTAATTTTATCTCTTGAAACTAATGTTTCATCTAAATCTAATTGACCAACTAAGTTTCTTAATGTTGTTTGAGTTAATTTTTCAATTGCATCTACAAGATTTGTAATTTCATATACTGCAGATTTTGAATCAACAATTTGGAAATATAACAAAGCGTTTATGCTTATTGTTACATTATCTTTTGTAATTACGTTTTGTCTTGGAAAATCATATACAGATTCTCTCATATCGATTCTGTTCATTATTCTTATATAAGAATAAGTTTGACCGTCAACACCTCTTTGAGAAACTTTCATTGTTATACCTCTTGGTGTATCAATGAACGGAATTATAAAATTTAGACCTGGTTCTAATCTTTTATGATATCTTCCCCAGCGTTCAATAATCATTTCTTCTGTTTGTTGAATAATTATTACTCCTTTTAGTACATAAATTACTGCTAAAATGAATAATATAAATAAAAATGTACCCATATTATTTTACTCCTTTTTATACTTTCTCTACATACATTATAAGACTGTCATTTTTAACAATTTTAACTTCCGAATTTTCTAAAAAATCTTCATCACTAAGAGTTCTTGCTTCCCAGCGCTCTCCGTAAATGCTTATAACTCCTGAAGTTTTTGTAACTTTTTCGGTAACTTTTGCGGTTTTACCTATATATTTTTCGTCAATACCACTTTCTTCTTTTCCTTTTAATCTTTCTCTTAAAAACGGTCTAAAAAGCATAAGTGAAGCAACAGAAACTATAACAAAAACAGGTATAAGCACGTTAAATGTTTTAACAAATATTGCCAAAATACCTGTTGCAAAAGAACCTATTGCAAGACTTAAAAAAAATGTTGTTGGCGTTATAAGCTCTAATATCAAAAGAATGAAACCAAGAGCTAAAAATACTTTCCAAAGAATCATTGATGTTAACCTTCTTCTGATTCAGAATTAGAAGCATCAACAGCTTCTACAATATCATTCATAGCATCAACCATTGCGTCAATATCAATACCGTGTACTTTTGCGCCCGCTTCTAAATTTTCAAATCTTGCAGCAGCACAACCGATACATCCCATACCAAATCTTTGAAAAACTTCTACTGTTTCAGGATAATTTTGAACGATATCCATAATTCCCATTTCTTTTGTTATTTTTGCCATTTTGTTTCTCCTTAAAAACTTTTGTTGACTTTTTAAAAATTATCATTAAATAACTTGTGTAACATTACAGACTATTATACATGAAAAATGGAGAAATGCTATGGAACTATTCAAGAATTTTTTTGACAATGAAAAAACATGTTGTGTTGGATTATGCTCATTAAGAAGAAAAGTTTTTATTAAAGACCAAATGGAACGATATTTAAATCAACAAATGTCAATTTACAATCGAAATATTTTCGTTAATTATGCTTCAAAATAATTAATCCATATAGTAGCCAATCGGGGATTTGTAAAATTAAGGAAAATAAAAGGCCGTACCACTGTCTATCGAAACTTAAATTCTGCAAATCCCTAAATACTACCTCTTATTTAAAATTACGACACCCGTAAAGGTTACCTTAGTGCTGCTATGTTTCCATCCTGACACGGTTCGATATTTTACGCCATCGCATTCTAAATCGTCATCAGCATTATTTAGTTCATTGAAAAACCTAAGTCCCTCACAACAGGCTCTGCACCTCGCTAAGCATTCGAGTCAAGAGGTTTGCTACGCCCCCGTGGAGTACGACCTGTTGTTATCTTAGCATGAACATATTTATCTCGCAATTTATTCTGTTGGTGAATGTTTAAATTTTTTTATTATTTATACTCCGAATTATGAAAGGAGTATTTTATGACTGAAAAATTAGAACTATACAGATGTGCAATTTGCGGGAATATTGTTGAAGTTGTTTTATCAGGAGCAGGAGAACTTGTATGCTGCGGTGAACTTATGAAAAAACTTGAATCAAAAACAGAAGAACTTGATGCGGCTTTAAAAGAAAAACATATTCCCGTTGTAAACAGATTAGATGATGGAATAGAGGTTGTTGTCGGTTCAAATCTTCATCCTATGGAAGAAAATCATTATATACAATTCATTGAAATAACTTCTCCTGACAAAAAAAGTATTACAAGAAAATATTTTGAACCGCATGAAATGCCGATTCTTGAATACAAATGTAAGTGTCCGACTCCGTCAGCAGTAGAATACTGCAATATTCATGGCTTGTTTGAGTCAACATAACATAAATTTTTAGAATTTTACAGTAATTTTAAATTTTTTATTATCCGACAATTATTGAATAAACAATAAATGTATGCGAAAGAACAACAAACTGTGCTTTGTTTGAGTGAAACGAGTTTGCACAGTTTAACTTAAGCATTACAATTTATTAGTTTATGAAATACCTGTCGGCAGTTTCTTTTGGTTCTGTTTCTGCTTGGTTGCTCGCATTAAACGGGTCTACGCTTGCCTGTTTCAGAACATTATTCTTACACAGTCAAGGCTCCACC
>CADCPD010000052.1 GCA_902803265.1 uncultured bacterium
AAAAATTGTTGATGAAATAGTGCAAATTTCTTACTTTGCAAGAAAAAATGGATTATTTTCTTTGCAAGGTTTGATAGATAAGGTTTCTGACTCGTTTTTGGCGAGAGCTTTACAATTGGCATTGGATATAAATAATCCTCAATTATTATATGATATCTTAAGTTCTGAAATTTCTTATGAAGAAGAAGAAGAGCTTATTAATTCTCGGGTGTATGAGTCCTTAGGCGGTTATGCTCCGACATTTGGTATTGTAGGTGCTGTTATGGGGTTAATTCAGGTTATGAAAGATATTAATAATTTTGAATTATTAGGTATAGGTATTGCAACGGCATTCGTATCTACTCTATATGGTGTCGGATTTGCTAATTTAATTTTTTTACCTATTGCTGGAAACTTAAAGCATAAAACAAGAGAGAAAATTTTGTTAAAGGAAATAATGCTGCAAGGTGTTATTTCAATAATGATGCAAGAAAATCCTGCAATTGTTGAAGAAAAACTCGTAGCATATTTAAAATACCATAATAAAACACCAATGGAGGTTACAGCATAGAATATGCGTAATGATTATTATTCAAATTCAAAAGATTACATAAATAGATGGGTAGTATCATATTCTGATTTTGTTACTATGCTCTTAGCATTATTTATGGTTATGTTTGCAATATCTCAAAATGTAACAAAATACCAAGCTAAGATAATAGAGGATAATAATCTTCAAGCTGTTGAAGCGTCTTCTGATATATCTCAAAAGAGTGTTGATGAGTTGATGAAAGAATTAAATGAAAAAATTGGTGAAAATTCTTCAATAAAATTAGTAAAAGATAATCGTGGCTTGATTGTAAGAATGAATGATAGTATACTTTTTGATGAAGGTTCTGCTATAATAAAGAAAAATGCATCAAAAACTTTAAATGAAGTAATTGATGTTTTATCTCAAATCGATAATAAAATTCTTGTGGAGGGGCATACTGATTCGACTCCGATAAATACAAAAGAGTATCCTTCAAATTGGGAATTATCGACAGCAAGAGCTACAAATATTATAGGATACATATTAAGAACCGGAAAAATACCGCCTCAACGTTTATCAGCTGCGGGCTATGGGGAATATATGCCAATCGCAGATAATACATCAAGTGGTGGACGACTTTTAAACAGAAGAGTTGATATAATTATTTTGAAATAGTCAGAACAGAATGGAGAAGATATATGGCAAAACCTACAGCGTCAAAAGAAACTAAGCCTCAAGGCGGAGAGGAAGAAAAAGAAAAACCGGCCACTCCGATGGATGCAAATATCAAAATGATATTGATTGTTGTAATATCTATGATTTTAGGTGGTGTAATCTTTTTAGGTGTTAATTATATATTAATTGATAATCTTTTAGGTTCAAAACTTCAACAAACAACAGAAACAGAAGAAAGTGAAGAAGCTGCTGATGAAGAAGAAGAACAGGTTGAAAAAGGTATAATTGTTGATTTAGGCGACTTTGTAGTAAATTTAGCTGATGCAGACCAGAAAAAATATTTAAAAGCAAATGTTGCGTTGGAATTATCAAGAATTCCTACAGACCCTGATTTATCAGCACCACCTGCAGCAGAAGGCGGCGGACATGGTCATGGTGAAGCTGCTCCTGTTGATCCTATGAAACAAATTGAGATGGAAATGGCTCAATATAAACCTGCAATAAGAGATGCTATTTTAACTAATTTATCAAGTAAAACTTCTTCAGAAGTTGCAACAACAGCAGGAAAAGAATTAGTTAAGGAACAAATAGCACAAGACGTAAATGCGATTTTTGCGGGAACAAGAGAAGTAATACGTGTTAGTTTCGGACAATTTATCATTCAATAGAAAGGTAAAATATTAAATTGAGTTCATCATATGAAAATAATGGAACATCAGAAAATATTGACAATTCTTTTTCAAGCTTTGGTGAAGAATCAGATTTAAAAAAGTCTTATAAGTTATATAACTTTAAAAGACCGGATAAGTTTTCAAAAGATCACTTAAGAGCATTGCAAGATTTGCACAGAGAATTTTCACGTCAAATATCATTGGTTTTGACGGCATATTTAAGAATGCGTGTTGAAATTGATGTTGTTTCTACTGACCAATTAACATATGACGAATTTATCAGATCAATGCCAACACCATTTACCATCGGTATTTTTGAAATGAAGCCCTTGCCAGGTCAAATTCTTTTAGGTACAAGTTTTGAAGTTTTATCTTGTATTGTTGACCGTATGCTTGGCGGTTCAGGTTTAAGTGAGACAAAACAAAGAGAATTAACTGTAGTTGAAGATGCTTTAGCTAAAAAAGTTCTTGAAAAAATTATAAAAACTGTTGAAAATACTTGGAGTAATATTATACCTGTTCAAGGTGAGTTAATGGGTTTGGATAGCAGTTATCAAATGGTTCAAGTTGCAAGTGCCGGTGAAATCGTTGCTTTAATTACATTTGAAGTTCAAATTGCCGGTAAATATTTTGGATTGTTAAGTTTATGCTTCCCTTATCCCGTATTGGAAAATGTTATTGGTAGTTTATCTGCACAACATATCTTCCAAGCTAAAGGTATTGTTGCAACTACGGAAGAAAGACAGAAAATGATTCAAAAATTAAATACATCTACAGTAGATGTAAATGTATTGTTTGGTTCAACAGAAATTACCCTTGAAGAACTTTTAGATTTAAAAGAAGGGGATATTATTAAATTAGATAACAAAACAAAGGATGATTTGGTTGTTAAAATTAATAATGAGAAGAAATTTTTTGCAAGACCAGGTACGAGAAAAAATAAAATTTGTGTAAAAATTTCTGATATTTATGATGCACAAGAAGAATTTTTAAAAGACTTTATGTAGAGGAAAGAGGATAAACATATGCTTGATGATGAAAATGAAAAGAATATGCTTGATGAATTAAATTTAAATGATGAAGCAGAAAAAGAAGATATTCAAGAAGAAATAGATGAGATGGAATCCAAAGCTTTTGATGATGAATTGGTACAAGGAGAATCTGACGCTGATTCAGAAGCAGGTTCGACAGTAACTGTTCAACCTGTTCAGTTTGCTTCATTTGATGATTCTGTTCAAACCTCTGGAGAAGCAAATAAGAACCTCGATATTTTAATGGATGTAAAACTTCAGCTTACAGTGGAACTTGGTAGAGCTGTTTTACCAATAAAAAAGGTTTTAGAATTAACAAAAGGTTCAATCATTGAATTGGAAAAAGTTGCCGGTGAACCTGTAGAACTTTATGCTAATGGTAAATTAATTGCTAATGGTGAAGTTGTAGTAATTGAAGATAACTTTGGCTTAAGAATAACAAGTATAACAAATCCGGATGAAAGATTAAAAGGTTTGTAAATTCAAAACTAAAAAGTTCTTGAAAAATAAAAATATTTATGTAAAAATTATTCTATAATAATAATAAAATGGCAAGGTAGCTCAGTTGGCGAGAGCGCACGGCTCATACCCGTGAGGTCGAGAGTTCGAATCTCTCCCTTGCTATTTTGTTTTATATTCTTAATAAATTTTCTTTGTAGAGATTTTTCTACTGATAAAAGATATTGAGTCTGATAATATGATAGCTGAGAATTGGTAGGTAACGTGTGCAAAAGACTTTTATAAACATTTTTTTAGGTTTATTTCTATTTTTGGTTATTCCTGTTAGTGTTTTTGCTGATAATTACACAAATGAAATAATTGCTCAAACTCCTCCTGCTAATCAGGTTTTTACTCCGAAATTAATAGTTGCTCAGTTAGGTGTTAAACAGGCAAAATTTAAAGGACGTATGGGCAGTATAAATTACTGTGAGAAATTTAATAATAAAAATGGTAAAGGAAAAACAGCTCTTATTGTAGTTATTCATGCAAAAAGCGGTATAGGTGATGATAATATTCGTCAATTATATTCTCCAGCTGTAAAATCTTTGATTAAATATCTTGAAAAAACAAATACAAAAGCTCTTGTCTTAATTCCTCAATGTCCTGCCAATAGTAGCTGGTACAGAGCCGCAGATGGTTCTACTCCTTATAAGACTGTTGTGGAATTAGTTAATCAAAAGAAAAAAGACTATGATATATCTTCAAATATAGTTTACATAACAGGATATTCTATGGGTGGTGCTGCAAGTTATCATATTATAGCAAAATATCCAAACTTATTTTCTAAATGTGTATTAGTAAGTTCAAGTGCTAATACTCAGGACTTAAAGTTCCTAAAAGGTAATTTTTATATTATCCATGGTGTAGATGATGATGTTATTCCGTTGGATAAGGCTGAAAAAATCGTAAATACTTTAAAAAATAATCCAAATGTTACTGTAAAATTTGAAAAAATGGAAAACAAAAGTCATCTAGAAAGTATTACTGATGCGTATAATGATAAGCTATGGAAGTGGATGTTTAATTAATAGGCCTTTTGAGTCTTTTAATTATGACTGTCTATGAGTTCTGGATTTTTTAAATGAAAAAATTTGTTATTTTTATTATATTTTTTATAGTTCTTTCTCCCATAATAGTTTTGGCTTGTACTGATTTATCTGGTAATATTTATACTGATAAACGTAAATTATTTTCTGTTACTATACCAAAAGAATTGTCTGGTTTTTATGAAGTAAAATCCGAAAAAAATAAAATTTCAGTGTTTCATAAAGACTCAAAGAAGAACGGCTTTGGAGGTTTTGTTTTTGGAATAAAAGCTTATAGAAATCCGGCAGATCACGCAAATCTTCCGGGAGGCAAAAAAATTGGTGAACTATCAGATAAAAGAGGTAACTTGTATGATATTGTTTTAAAATATCCTACCGATGTTCAATATGATTATACAAAAAATTCAAATGCACCTGAATCATATAAGCTTCTTTATGATTTAGGTGAAGTTGTAAATATTCAAGGTGTTAAGGGTTCAACTTATTTTAAAAATCGTGGAATAAAAGGTGCAGAGTTATATAGTGACGTTTTAAAAAAACATATAACTGCAATAAATGAAAAGTGGGATTCAATTAAACTTGAACTTGAAAATATGAGCTATATGTATAATGTTATTGCAGAAACTGGTGAAAATCCTTTAAACAAAATAGGATATTTTTATTATGATATAAACGGTGATGGAATAGATGAACTTTTGATTGGTGAAATTACAAGTGGAAATTGGAAAGGTGTAATTTATGATATATACACTATGGTAAACAGAGAACCAAAGCATGTTATTAGCGGAGGAAGCAGAAACAGATTTTATGTTTGTGATAAAAGCTTTATTTGTAATGAATATTCATCAGGTGCAATGGAAAGTGGCGTTAGCGTGTATATTTTGGTTGAAAATTCGACAGAACTTTTTCCTCAAGTTAGTTTTAAATATGATGGGTACTCAAATACTAAATCCCCTTGGTTTTTATCTTATGGTAGTGAAATAAATGAAGACAAGTGGGAAAATGTTTCGGAAGAAAAATATTTAGAAAGAAAAAAAGTCTTTGAAGAGTATGAAAGATTTATTTTTACACCATTAAATAAATTTTAAAAATGTTTCGATTATTTATAAATATTTTAAGTTATTATAAGGATTATATATGAACAAAGAAGAAATTTTCTTACAATTATTTGATAAAATACCAGCAAATGCCAATCTCGGAATTTTTGGATTAAATTCTCTTGCTAGTTCTATATACTATGATATAAAACAAAAAAGAGATGATATAAATTTTTGTGGTTTTATTAATGACGTGAAGACAGCTAATTTTGAAGGGCAGCAAGTATTTTCTATTAAAGATTGTTTGGACAATAATATTTGCAATTACATATTAAATACAACAATAAACAATTATGTTATTGAAAATATTTTAGATGTTTATAATATCCAATTTTCTACTATTAATAACTTTGTTATAGATTATTACAAAAATAAACACGGTATTTTGAATGATAATAATTATAAAAAAGTTATAGATATATATGATTCAGAAGAAGATAAAAAATTATTTGATATGATTTTTAAGAGAAGAAAGAGATTGGATGATGATAAATTTTTAGCACAACATTATTTTAAAAATTATTCCAAAGGGCTCACTGTTAATAGAACTATAAAGTATCAATATCTTGAAAAAATTAATAAAGAACCGATAAAAATAATTTTAGATTTAGGCTTTAATAAGGGGTTTAATGCTATAGCATACAATAAATTACTTAAAAATTTACAAAAAATATATGCTTTTGAAGCGATATATGATATTTGTAGAGACAAATTCATTGAAAGTTTTATTTTGAATGATAAATTAACTATAGAAAAAGCTATAGTTGGAGATGAAAATAAAAAAACACAATTTTATATCAATCTAAAAAATATAAATGCATCTATTTCTGAATTTGCAAATTCGTTTTCTGATAAAAACATTACAACAAACTCTCATAAAATTGTTGAAATTGATATGGTGACAATTGATAAATACTGTAAGGAAAACCTTGTAAGGCCAGATTTCATAAAAATGGATATTGAAGGGTCTGAACTTTTAGCTTTAAAAGGTGGAATTAATACAATAACAGCCTACAGACCTCAACTTGCAATTTCAATTTATCACTGTGATGGTGATTTTATTAATATACCACTTTATCTATATGAAAATTTAGAAAATTATGTATATAAATTAGGGCATTATTCTACGGATATAAATGAATCAGTGTTATATGCAGTTCCGAAAGAAATTGCAATATAGTAACTTTTTATTTTCAAAATTTACTTGTCTAATATTAGATTATAAAGTAAAATGAATTAAAAACCAGGAGTTCAAATTTGTTTACTAAAATTACTTATCGTAGAGATGCGGTATTATATGTTGAAGCTAAAGGAAAATTAGATATATATAATGCAGAAGATTATCTTAATGAAATAAAACCCCATCTTAAATACCTTAAAGAGCTTATTCTTGAATTTTCACAAATTAAATATGTTTCGAGTATTGGGCTTAGAGTCCTTTTAGAGCTTCATAAAATAATGGAAGAACAAGGTTTTGAGATTAAACTTAAAAATGTAAATGAAGAAATTCTAGATGTATTTAAAATTACTGGTTTTGATAAAATATTAACTATCGAAAATGATTCCGATAATGTTTAAAATATTGTATTATAACTTTTTTAGTAAATGTCAGATAATATAGGTTTATTTTATTGATGTTCCTACTTTGAACTTCTGCAAATCATAATAACGAAAGTTTTGATAGTCTATTAATATTTTTTTTGAAAATCATACGAAAAAAAGTTGCTACTTATTATTTTAAAATCATTTTGTCTGAAAATATTAGTGGTATCCCTACTTCCTTTTCCAAACTTGCAACTGTTGTATTATAATTTAACACCGCATTATAAAAATCTAATCTTGCATTCAAGTATGTATTTTCACCATCTTTTAATTCTATTGCATCACTAACTCCAGCCTTATATCTTCCTGTTACTTGGCGGTATTGTTCTTTTGCCTCATCTAGCGCAAGTTTTGCAATAATTATAGATTCTTTTGCTGTTTGTAAATCTAAATAGTTCTTTTTAACATTTAGATATATAGTATTTTTTTTGTCTTCATAATCAGCAAGAGATTTATTATATTGGGCTTTTGCTTCGTCTATCTGTTTTTTAACTTTCATAATGTTAAGTCCTGAATATGTTAATTCTGCTCCAATTTGTCCGGAACTTACATTATATTGATTTCCTCTACCGTTAGAATAATTTCCATAAATTCCCAAATCAGGAGTATAATTTCTTTTTTGTGCTCTTAAATTCATTTTTGCGGCTTCAACCGTTTTCAATGATGAAATCAATTCAGGTCTTACATCATAAGCAATTTTAAGTAAATTTTCGAAAGTTTCATCAAAATCATTTAAAAGTAATTCGTCCGAGAGTTCATAATTTGTATATTCAGGAATGCCCATAATTTTAGAAAGTTGTACAAGTGCGACTTGTAATACGTTTTTAGCTTTTACTAAATTTAATTTAGCTTTTCCAAGGTTATACTCTGCTGTTACAACATCTATTTTAGCCTTTTTACCAATATCATAAAATGCTTGTGCTTGACTTAATTGCATTTCATAGTCTTTTACAGTATCTTCATATACTTTAATTTGAGCTTGGGCAAAAAGAATATTAAAATATGTAGATTTTATATTGTAGATAATAGAATTTATACTTTCCTTTGTATCTTCTTTTTTAGATTCATAAGTTCTTTTTGCGTAATCTGCCTTTGCTTTTGTTTTTCCAAAATCAAAAAGTAACATCTCCGCTGATAATGTTGGGAAATAGCCCATTGAATATGACATACTTTGATACGGATAGTTACTACCCGAATATGAATCACTTGTTCTTGAGATGTCAATACCAGCACTTATTTGAGGGAAAAAATTTGACCACGCTTGTCCGATTTTTGATTTATAAACTTGTTCGTTATATATTGAAGATCTTATTGATGGATTATTTTCTACTGCAATATTTACACAATCTTTTAATGAAAAAATAGAGTGCATATCATTTGTATATTCTATTTTTGCCTCTTTTTTTGCATTTTTATTTTTTTCAGTTATTGCATAAGCATTTTGCGCAAACAAAATACAAACAAATAATATTATAAAAATATTTCTATATATTTTCATCATCTTTCTCTCTTTTACTATTAAAATATTTATCGACAGTATCCTGAACGATTACATAAAATGCAGGAGTTAAAACAGTACCTAAAGTTGCTGCGGTAATCATACCTCCAATTACTGTTGAACCAACTGAAATTCTGCTGTTTGCACCGGCACCTGATGCAAATAATAAAGGTAATATACCTAATATAAATGCAGCTTCTGTCATCATTATGGCTCTAAATCTCAATAATGCAGCCTGAATAGCAGCTTCTTGAATAGATAAACCATTTTTTTCGTGTTCATCCATTGCAAATTCAACAATCAAAATTGATTGTTTTGCAGCTAAACCGATTAATGTTATTAATCCGACTTGCGAATACAAATCCAATGACTGACCTATCATTAATTGGAAAATTAATGCTCCGACAAGCGCAACAGGAGATATTAAAAGAACGGCAACCGGTATCATCCAGCTTTCGTATAGTGCAACAAGGAATAAATATACAAATAATAATGCAAAGCCAACAACAATAGCTGTTTGTCCTGAAGATTCTTTTTCTTGTAAAGATGTTCCTGACCAAGCATATGTATAATCATTTGGCAAATACTTATCAGAAAGTTTTTCCATAGCATTCATAGCATCACCTGATGATTTACCATTTGCTTGCATACCTTGAATTTTAACAGATTTAAACTGATTAAATCTTGTAATTGATACAGCTCCAACAGAATGTTTTGGAGTAATTACGGTCATTATAGGGACCATTTCGCCGTTGGTATTAACTACATAAATTTTTTGTAAATCTTCTATTTTGTTTCTGTAATCACCTTCAGCCTGCATAAATACTTTAAATACTCTGCCAAGTTTATTAAAATCGTTTATGTATGAATATGAAAGTGTTGAAGATAAAGTGTCATGTAATTCTGAAATATCAATATTTTGAGCCAAAACTTTATCATAATCTATATCTAAAGTATATTGAGGAACATTTGCCTGAAATTGTGTATATACACTAGACAAACTCTTATCTTCGTTTGCTTTTTGTATAAATTCGTTAGAAAATTTTGCAATATCCTGAACAGTTGCATTTCCTGTAGATAACAGCTGGAATTCAAAACCACCCATCAGACCTAAACCGTCAATAGCAGGTGGTGAGAAAGTAAAAATTGAGGCTTCATTAATATGAGCCGTACGTTTTTCTATTTCCTGCAAAATTCCATTGTGAGATAAATCAGTTTGTCTGCCCTGAATTTTTCTAACAACCCAACTTATTGGATTTACTTTTCTTTCAGACCATTCTGTTAAATTTATAACCATTGTTGCCTCATTTGAAGGACCATTCCCTCCAAAGGCAATAATTTTGTTTTTATCTATACCTTCGATATTTTCAATTGCTTTTGTAAATTTTATAGCTACATCTTCTGTTCTGCTTAAAGAAGCACCATCCGGTAATGTTATTGCTGTCAAAAGTGTACCCTGATCTTCATCAGGAATAAATCCTGTAGGAATTATCTTAAACAGACACAACATTAAAGCCATAATTGAAACATAAGTAATTATGGTTAATCTACGATTATAGACAAATTTTTTCACCATTTCAAGATAATATGTTGTTAATTTCTCAAATTGTTCATTAAAAATCTTAAGACCTTTATCTATATAGCTTTTAAATTCCGCAAAAATCGGACTTATTTTTTTCTTATTTTTAGATTCTTTTAAAAGAATAGAACACATTGCAGGGGAAAGAGACAATGCACATATAGCAGAGAGTGCTATTGATACGGCAATACAAACAGCAAATTGTTTATACATTGTTCCTGATAAACCGCTCATAAAACACATAGGAACAAATACTGCCATCAAAACTGATGCCATAGCAATCAAAGAACCGCCTACTTCTTTCATAGAAATTTGTGTTGCTTCAACTGCACCTTTTCCGTTTTCAATATGCCGTTTAACGTTTTCTATAACGACAATAGCATCATCAACAACAACTGCAACTGCAAGAACCAGTGCAAATAATGTTAAAAGGTTTAACGACATTCCTAAACACTGAAGCGCAATAAATGTACCGATTAAAGACACCGGAATTGTTACGCAAGGAATTAATGTTGCTTTTATATCTCCAAGAAATACAAATATAATCAATATAACAATTAAAGATGTTAGAAGTATTGTAAATTCAACTTCTGACATTGATTCTTCTATGAAGACCGCACTATCCATCATCGTGCCGATTTTTAACGAATCAGGAAGCGTTTTAGAAAGTTTATTCATTTCTTTATGGACATTTTTAACAATATCAACTGTATTTGCACCAGGTAAAGGCATAACCTGAATTAAGGCTCCAGGTTTTGCATCAACAAGACCAAATTTATTATATGTTTTTGCACCCAGTTCAACCCTAGAAACATCTTTTAATCTTATTTTAGAACCATTAGAATTTGAACGGATAATTATATTTTCAAATTCTTGAGGAGAAGTTAATCGGCCTTTTGTTAAAAGAGATAATTTTAAACTTGGTTTTTCATTTGTAGGTAAATCACCTAATGCACCTGTCGAAATTTGTGTATTTTGATTTTTTATAGCAGTTTCAATATCTGAAATCGAAACTTTATAATTTGCAAGTTTGGCAGGATCAAGCCAAATTCTCATACTGTAATCATCAGCACCAAAAATATTTACGGAACCAACTCCGTTAATTCTTTTTATTGCGTCTTTTAGGTAAATACTTGCATAATTTGTTAAATCCAGTTGTGACCAGGAACCATCTTCTGATGAAAGATTTAAAATTATTGCACCTGCACCACCTACAACATTTTCAGCAGTTACGCCCTGTGCTGTTACTTCAGATGGAAGAAGCGCCTGAACCTGATTAATTTTATTTTGAACATTCATCAGGTTAACATTGTTATCTGTTCCTGTTTTGAAATATATATCAAGCGTATAAGATGCATCATAACTGGTAGATGACATATAAAGCATATCCTGAACACCATTAAGTTCAGATTCCAAAAGAGAAGCTACGGAAGATTCAATAACTGCCGCACTTGCCCCCGGATAACTCGCTGTTACTTCAACTTGAGGAGGTGTAATACTCGGATATTTTTCCTGTTGCAAACAAGATAAAGAAAGTAATCCGACAATCGTAATAAATAATGAAATTACGACAGCAAAACGAGGTTTTTTAATGAAAAAATAAAGATCTTCTTTTTTTATACTCATTATTTTCCTTTACTTTCTTTTTCTGCGTAAGGAATAGTTTTTACTTTTTGACCTGACTGATAAATACTTTGAATACCATTTATAATTATTTCATCATCGTAATCAAGACCGCTTTCAACAACCCAATAGTTGTCAATATTATAGTTTACGACAACATCTTTTTTTACGGTTTTACCATCTTTTACAACCCAAACATAGTATCCTGTACCAATATCTGTTTTAGTTGCTGATTGTGGTATCAGCATAACTTTTTCAGGTTGATTAACCCTTATAGTTACATTGACATAATCACCCGGAACAAGTATTTCATCAGGGTTTTGGAAAATTGCTCTCATCGTGACAGTTCCGGTTTCTTCATCAACTTTATTATCTATAAATTCTATTTCCCCCTCAATTTCATATTTTGAACCGTCAGAAAGCGTTAAAATTATAGATACAACCTTATTTTTTTCATCGTTGTGGGTTTTTCCCTTACCGTTTTCTTTGTAAAATCTTTTTACTTCAATAAAATCACCACTTTTCATAGGAAAAACAACCCTCATCGGATTTGTATTATAAATTTGTGCTATAACACCAGATGAAGGAGAAACATAATTCCCTACTGAATAATTTGTTTTACCTATTCTGCCGTCCATTGGAGATGTTATATTTGTATAACTTAAATTAAGATTAGCTTGCGCTAATTCAGCTTTTGCACCATCCAAAGCAGCTCTGTATTTATTTCTGTTAGTTAATGCATTATCATAATATTCACGACTTACTAAATCTTCTTTTAAAAGCTCTGTTGCTCTTTTTAAATCAACTTCTGAATTTTTATAAACCGCAGCATTTTCGTTTACTGTTGCCCTAGCATTTTTCGCTGCAAGAACATATTCATCAGGTTCTATTAAAAAAAGTTTTTGACCTTTTTTTACTCTGTCGCCTTCATCAAAGTATTTTTTCTCTAACCAGCCTGAAACTCGGGCAATTATATCTACTGATAAATTTGCTTCTACACGCCCTGTTGCTTTATATTCAGGAAATATTTCTTTAGCTGTTGGCTTTGCAACTTCTACAGTTTTAGGCTGCATCATCATAAATGAACTATATGCACCAAATATTAAATTTTTCAACTGATTAAATATTATGGGAATCAAAATTACACATAATATAATAAAAACAACCTTAGTTTGTCTTGATTTAAAATCTATTTTCATTTTTATATTCCTAATCTACTCTTTATTACATTCTAGCACGAACATCTTTTAGATAGATTTAATGTTAAGTTCTTCATTTACAAAATGTTGTCATTGTTGTTCCAAAGCAGATAAAAGTTTTTTTCGTTTTTATTCTTCTGATTATAATATTGAGTTTTACATTATTTTTATTTCAGAAATATTCACAACAAAGGACAAAATAGTTGCAAACAAATCATTTGTTAAATATTTATTAAAAAAATAAGATTATCTGATGCTATAACAACGGAGATATCTCTTTTAATATTCTATGATTTCCTTTTTTAAAACAGCCTTACCAAAATTCATATTAAATAATATTTTGTAAATATCGTTAAAAATTATAATTTTTCAGTTTTAGGTTTTCTTAATTTAACAATAGCATCAAAATCAGGAGATA
Organism: uncultured bacterium; assembly: GCA_902803265.1. GTDB lineage: Bacteria > Cyanobacteriota > Vampirovibrionia > Gastranaerophilales > Gastranaerophilaceae > UBA791. Next base: position 13,452 of record CADCPD010000052.1, read on the forward strand.
AACTTAGTTCAAAATGAAATCTACCACAAGTAGGCGCTGATTCAAATTTGTTTCTCATTAAAGGAATACCCCAAGCAAGTCTTAACGATAAATCTCCGGGAAGATTTATTCTTGCACCAAAACCTGCACTCAAAAGTATATCATCGTGGTTGTATCCTTCAGCTCCTAAGCCTGTTCCCTTATATGGGAAAACCATACCATGGTCACAGAATACAAAACCTTTAACATAATTACCTATAAAATATTTTACTTCATTTGTTTTTTTATTAACTCTTGTTCTTGGAGCAAGCGGGAATAAAACCTCTCCGCTTACAACGTATCCTGAACGACCAATTAAAAGGCCTTCTGAATAACCTCTTACTGAGGCAATACCACCAATAGTAAATTGATCGGCATAAGGAACATCGTCTTTTGGGATAACCTGATAGTTTGCTCTTATTTGTCCTACTACACCGTGTCCAAAGTCATGTAATCTTAATGCGCCACCTTCTATTTTTACATAATTTATAGCTCTATCAAATAATGGCATTGCATAACCTACACTTTGATTTAAGTACCAAATACCTTTTTGTGTGTCATATCTGAAATTTAATCCTGTTTTCACGGTAGGAATTCTGTCTGTATATAAATCTTCTCCGTCAAAATTTGTAGTTGCTTGTTTGTATTCTAAAGATGATATACTTGATAATTCCATATATGGTTTTCTGATAATCGGTTGATTAAAATATAATGAATAGTTTTGAGAACGGCTTTTAATATTAAACATTCTATAAGGTCCGCTACCTATTTTAGAATTACTTGATGAAAAAGAAAAACCTACTCTGCCGTCTTTTTTGTTAACAGGAATATTGTAATCTGCAAACGGTGTTACTGAATATCTTGAAGCATAAGCCCCAATAGTAAGCTTATCTCTCATACCAAATAAACTGTCATCTTGAAGAATTAAACCTCCTCTTACTTTACCGATAGTATCACGACCGGCGTTATCCAGTAATGCTGTTATATGAAATGGTGATTTTTCGTGAACATCCAGTTCAATATCAGTTGTGCCTAGTTTCTTGGCACCGCGATTAAGATCACCTGTAAGCTTAACTCCATCGTTATATCGATTGAATAGTGTCATATCTTTTTCAAGCTCAATAATATTAAAGATAGAATCTTCTTTTGCGTTGATTCTATCTCTGATATACTTTGTACGAGTCCATTTATTACCTGTAATTTTAAGTTCGCCGACTTTACCTTCTAAAAGTTCAATTTTAACAGTTTCGTTTTTAATTGTTTGCTCGGGTAAATATGCTCTTGCGGTTATAAAACCTTTTTCTTGATATAGTTTATTAATTCTTTTTACTATTTCTTGTAATTTTTCAAAAGTAAGGTTTGTTTGTGTATAATCTTCAATAATTTCTTTAATTTCTTCTTCGGTTAATATTTCACTGGGACTTACTTCAATATTTTCAATATAGACACCTTTTGTTGCATATTCTTCTATATTTGCTTTTTCAACTTTTGCTTTAATCTTTTTTTCTTTTTTTACTTTTTCTTTTTTTTCGTTATTTTTTTGATAATCTTGAAAATCTTTTTGTTCTTGTCTTTCTTGTTCAAATCTTTTTAACGTTTCCATATCGTGCGTGTTTATTGTTCCGGCAGGATCTATAACGGCAGGATTAATAAATTCATCCGCCTTAACTTCGCAGCAACAAACCAGTGCACAAAATGCAATTGTACAAAAAAATCTTTTTCCTATCTTCATAGCTATAATTCTAAACACAAAAATTTACTAAAATCAAAATTGTATTAAGATATATTTAATTATTATAAATAGTGTAAAAGTTTAATACAAATCTTGCTCAAACTCATAAAAAACATGTAATAATAAAGTATAGCCTAATAAGCTAGCCAGACTATATACAAATACAATTAATTGGAAATATGCATATGACGAATATTAGTTTTTGTAAGCGCTTAACTGCTGCTTTACTTTGTTTTATGATGGTATTTTTTAATACCGCACCATTTGTGTTAGCATCTGATATTTCGGGTGTTAATCCTGTTCAGCAAGGCGGACACAATGTTTATAATATTGAGGGTCAAAAGTTTTCAGGAACTACTCAATTTAGACAATATGATAATTTTAGTTTATCGGAAGGTGATGTTGCAAATCTAATATACACTCTTGGTTATGACAAATTTATAAACCTTGTCAACAGTCAAGTAAATATTAATGGTATTTTAAATACCATGCAAAACGGTAATTTCTATAACGGACACGCTATTTTTGTATCTCCGGGTGGTGTTGTTATAGGTGCTTCAGGTGTTTTAAACGTTGGAGCTTTATCTTTAATTACGCCTTCTCAAGATGTTTATAATACATTTAAAGAAAAATACAATGCAGATACTTTATCTGATTATGTGGTTGGCTCAGATAAGTATAAAGAGTTAATCAACGATTCTCGCGGTAACGTAACAATTAACGGAAAAATTATTTCTCGTGGTGATGTAAATATTTATGGAAAAAATATCAATATAAAGGGTACAACGTCAGAAACAGATAAGACGGGGATTATTGCAGGTATACAAAATCAAAATGTAGTTTTTAATGATTATGATGCAGCAAATACATTATTTAATACTCTTGTATCAAATAATATAGAAGATACAACACATTTTGATCTTCAAAACGGACAAATAAAAATTGCCGCAGGTAATATAAAATACAAAGAAAAACAATATGAAACAGAAAAAGAAAAACCGGACAGTGGTACTGCCGATAATGCCGTAATAAATATTGAAAACGCCAGATTAGGCGGCAGCAAGATTGATATACAAGCTAAATCAAAAAGACCTGATACATATATTCTTGCAAATGCTGATGAAGCAATATCTTCAAAAATTGATGTCAAAAATTCTTACATTTCGGGCGAAGATGTTAATGTTTTGGCAATTTCAGAAGATCTATTAGCAAGAAATACGAATTTAACTGTGCCGACGGTATTTTTATGGTTGTTTGACAGTGATGCTAATATAAGTACATATTTTTCAGATGGTGTATATGACGGTTTTGAAGGTATAAGAACAAGTGCTATCGTAAATGTTATTGATTCACATATTAATGCTGTAGGTAATTATACGGAACAAAATCCGGTAGGTAATATATCAATAGCTTCAGAATCAATATCTACTGTGAAATTTGATACCACTGATCCAATAACCGGTGCACTTGAATTATCACAGTTTATACCTGCAATATTTTATGGTTACGGAACAAAAACTGAGTCTAAAGTAAATATAACTCGTTCAGATTTAAAAGCAAAAAAAGATGTTAATATTAATGCTTATTCAGATAATGATTTGTACGCAAAAATTGCAGATGAAGGCTTTGCAGGCGTCACTTTAAAGGTGACAGACGCATTTAGCCTTGCATTCTTAAAAACTTCAGCAGAAGCAGATACTCAAATAATTATCGACAATTCCAATATTGAAGGTGATAATGTTTCTATCCAAGCATTAGCGACTAATACAATGGACAACAGAAACATTTTAAAAAGCCGTATCGGCAGAAATGATTTAGCAAACGAAGTACAAGGCGGTTCTGCTATTACTCTTGGTGGTATTCTAAATGCAACAGACATAAAATCAAAAATTGAAATAAAAAATAATAGTAAAATAACTGCGGACAAAAATGTCGATATAAAAGCTTATAATGTAAATGAAGTCAGCAACTGGTCTGATTCTCAAGTTACAGATCCTTTAGGTTATACAAAAGAATGGCAGGAACAAAACAACTGGATTTTGAAACAATTTGACAGACTCGGAAGAGCGGTAACCGCTTACGATCAGGCTTCAACATTTACTTTGAGAGATTTTAAAGATAAATTCAAAGATAAATACAAAAATATATACAATCAGGTTTATCCCGAAGATAAAAATATTTTAGAAAATGCTAATTTCGAAGCAGGTGCCTCTACTGTATGGAATTTTACTAATACAGCAAATGATGTAATTATTAATAATTCGCAAATAGAATCAAAAACAAAGAATATTGAGGTTAAAGCTCATACTATTGACAGTACTTTTAACGAAGCAGATGCTTACGCAGAAGAAGACGCTAATTGGGGTGGAGCGTTTGCTTTTATTTCAAATAAACAAACAAATAATGCAAAAGTTGAGATAAAAGGTGCTTCTAAATTAACGGCAAAAGAAGATTTAAAAGTTGATTCAATAGTTGAATTACCTGCTCAACAAGGTCAATTAGTTCTTGCCAATAAAATACCTATTTTGAAGAAGAAAATTACTTTAGGATTAAATTTTGGATTTAATGCGAATGATGATTTTGGTGCTGACTTTATAGCTGATTATGACGATGAAGGCCCTGGCGAAACTGCTCTTCCAACCGCAGGTGTTATGGGATTTTATAATAACTTAGCTGTTGGTGCAAGTGCAGGCGATAAAGCCTCTGTTTCAGCTTCGGTTGTATATACTGATTTAGTTAATAATTCTGATATCAACATAATAGAAAACTCGATTTTAACATCAACAACTAAAGATGTTCTTTTGAATTCTGTTGTATCTGCTTCTGCTCATGATGCCGTAGATTTCTTTTCTTATGATGGTTTAATAGATGAATTAAAAAGTTTAACTTCATTTAATAAATGGAATCATCAATCAGGCGTTGGTGCAGGCGGAGCCGTTTTGATTCAGGATTTCACAAACAATGCAAGAATTACTATTGATAATTCTAAAATAAATGCTGAAGCAGGTACTGCTGAAGTAAATACAGCAGCAGAACAATCTTATTTGAATTTGGCTGCTCCCGGTGGAAAAGCAGAAACTATCGGTATTAATGGTTCAGTTAGTGTTCAGCGTGTACATGGTACAACTTCTTCAACAGTAAAAGAAAGCAGCAAAATTAATGCAAATAAAATAAATATAAATTCAGGAAAAGCAAATGTTCAACTTTCCCAAAAGGGAACTGACATGAGCTTGGATAATGCAAGCTTTGTAGAAGATAAGAAAATTGTATTAGCAAATGCAAGAGACGCTAAAGACCATATTACAGCAATTGCTTTTGACGGTAATTTTATGAAACAGTCAGGTTCTTCAGCCGGAGGAGCATTTGGTGCAAGTGTAATTACTCAACAAATTGACAGAACAGTTCGATCTTTAGTTAATAATGCTGTTTTAACTGCAGAAACTATCAATGTTAATGCAGATTCTTATACAAGAAATATATTTGTTGTTCTTGCAGGTGCTTTTGCCGGTGGTGTTTCAACTGACAGACAAGCTCAGGAAAATGCAAATAATAACAACAATAATAACAATAATGGCGCACAACAAATGGCAAATGCCGGAAACTGGATGGACATCGTTGATAATGCAAGAGAAGATGAAGAAGACGTTTTAGGATTACAAAATTTATTTAATGAAAATAATCCAAATCAGCAAGGTGCAGCAAACGCACAACAAAACAGAAACAATATAAACAATCAAAACAACGCTGTAGACAGAGATGGTAATGTTAATGGCGGAAATGGCGGAAATAATCCTGGAAATAACAACGGAAATATGGCTGATGGAGTTGCTAATCCACAAAATGCTACAAAAAATTTCTCTTTGGCGTTGGCAGGATCTGTAAGCGTAGTTTATGATGAATCAAGCGTTGCATCAGAAATCATAAATTCAACGTTAAATGTTGAGAAAGCTGCAAATGTTGCTGCAAACAGAGACCACTTTATGTTAAATATTGATGGCGGTCTTGCAAAAGCAGGTAATATTGGCGCAGGAGCGGCAGTTGATGTATTCACTGACGAAGGTGGTGCAAAAGCATCGGTTGATGCCTCTACTATCTTATTCACATCTGATTCAGCAGAAAAACAAGTTAATGTAACAGCAAAAGATGATCATTATATTTTGAATATCGCAGCGGGCGTTGGTGCTTCAACAGGAAATAATGATAATGTTAAAGTTGCAGTTGGTGGTACATTTAATACAAACAGATTACTTGGAACTACAGAAGCAAAAATAACTAACAATTCTGTAATCAAAAATGATCATGTAAGAGATGAAAACGGCAATATTGTAGATGAAAATACATACCATACAAACGATATAGATGTAAAAGCTAATGCAAAAGGTAAAACTACAATTTGGAATGCCGGAGGTGCAGGTATATATACATCTTCAGGCAATGCTTCTACTGAAGTAGGTGCTTCAGTTGCAGGAAACATGGATTTCCTAAGACAAAATATAAAATCTGAAATATCGAATGCGACTAATTGGAAAAATATTAAAAATGTTGATATTAAATCAGAACTTGTTCAGGATATAAATTCTATATCTGTTGCAGGTTCTGTTGTAAATGGTGCTCAATCATCTTATACAATAAATGGTGCGTTGGGGCTTGAATTTATTGGTAATAATGTAACAGCATTATTGAAAGATTCAACAATAGATTCATCAGGAAATGTAAAATTATTAGCAGATTCTGATATAAAGGGTAAAACTCTTACCGGAGATTTGAGTTTGATAGCCGATGAGGGTGTTGGTGTTGGTATTGGTGCAGTTATTGATATTGATAACAGTACAGTATCTTCAATAATAGATAATTCAACTATTTTAAATTCTACATCAATAGAATCAAAGGCAAATTCAGCCGATAAAAGAAAATTTTTAGCAGTTAATTTTGGAGCAAGTCGTGATGCACAGACGATACTTGCAAATGGTGTAGTTAATATTTACAAAACAAATGTCAACTCTAAAGTTATAAATAATTCTAGCTTAAAATCAAGCGGAGCTGTAGATTTATTATCAAAATATGAAAATGAAAATCAGGCAATAACAGCTGTTGCTGCTAAAACGCAAACAAGTTTGGCTCT
>CADCPD010000053.1 GCA_902803265.1 uncultured bacterium
TACAACCATTGGAACAGTTATTGCGGATGATAAAATTCTAGGAGCAAAATAGTAACCCACAGGATCAACTTTTAATGTTTTTATGGCATCAACCTGTTCAGTAACCTGCATATTTGCAATCTCTGCACTTATAGCAGTTCCTGCTCGGGCACCTATTGCAAGTGCCACAAAGCCCGGAGCAATTTCTCTAATCATAATAATAGTTATCGTTCCGCCTATGTATGAGTCTGCACCTGACATTAAAAATTGTTTTGCAACTTGTATTGTTATAACAACAGCAGCAATGAACGATATTGTTAACGCAATTGTCAATGAATCATAACTAATTGCCGCAGCCTGTGAAATAACTGATGTAAATTTTACTTGACGTGAGAAAATATATTTTAACGATTTAAATAAATTTTGAACACATAGTCCTAGAAAACTAATCATAAATAGGCATACACCATTCTTTGTATTTGTCTACTCTGCCTTTTACTACATCAAAATAAAGTTTTTGCAATTCTTTTGAAATTGGTCCAACTTCACCTTTTCCTAATTTTCTGTGATCAATTGTTGCTATAGGACTAATTTGAGCTCCTGTGCCGCAATAAAATGCTTCATCTGATGTATAAAGTTCTGTTCTTGAAACTTCTCTTTCTTCAACTTCAAGTTTTAAAACTTCTTTTGCAAGTTGCATTACTGTATTTCTTGTTACACCAATCAATATATTATCAGTAACACGTGATGTAACAAGTTTGCCATTTTGAACTAAGAATAAATTCATTGCAGATCCTTCAGTTACTCTGCCATTTTCGTCAAGTACAATTGCATCGTCAAATCCTGCTAATTGAGCATCAGATTTGATTAAAGCAGTATTTACGTAAGCACCTGCTACTTTAGCTTGAGGAGGAATAGCATTATCAGAATTTCTTCTCCAGCTTGATATGCAGACATTCAAACCTTTTTCTATGTCAATGTAATCACCCATAGGCAAAGTGAATAGTAAGAAGGAATCTTTGTTGTGTATTAATGACGGACCGATTTTTTGTGCTGATTTGAATAAATTTGGTCTTATATATACATCTTCTTTATAACCATTTTTGATTAATAATTGTTTTGTTACATCGCAATATTCTTCTAATGTATATGGGTTTTCCATGTGCATAACATGTGCACTTCTCATTAAACGTTCATAATGTTCCTTAACTTTAAAAGCATATAATTGATTTTCATCTTTATTATAGTAAGCTCTAATACCTTCAAAAACGCTTGTACCATATAAAAATGCGTGTGTCATTATTGGAAGACTTGCTTTGTCTTTTTCTATGTAATTGCCATCTAAAAGTACGTATTCTTGCATAATTTCTCCTTTTTTCTTAAATATCGCATAAATATAATGAATTTTAAACAATATATTTATTAATATTACATTTTTAAAACAAATAATGGTAATTTTATTATATTTTAATTAGAATATTATCACAGGTTATTACTATGGAATTTTTAATAAACGCCTTATACATATATATAGCAATTTTTTCAATTTATTTCTTTATTTTATCGCTTAGAAATTTATTTCACGGCAGATTGAAGTTTGATGCCAAAAAGGCTCGTAATATTGACCAAAAACAGTTATGTATTGTTATTTATACGCATAATCAATTAAAAGATCTAAAACGTATTTTATCGCAAATCAAGACTCAAGATTATCAAAAACACAATTACCAAGTTTATGTAATATTGGATAATTGTACAGACGAATCTGAAAAATTTCTTGAGTTAAAACCATCTGTAAATGTCTTAAAGCTAGATGAGGGTGGTTTGATTGGTAAAGATGCATCACTATCTATTCTAATTGAGAAGCTTATTCCAAATAAGAATATTGATGCATATGTCTTTTTAGGTGTTGACAAGTATATTGGTACTGACTTTCTAACGCATATAAACTATGCTTTATCAAAAAATGATGTTATTACAGGTGCTATTGTATACAAAAATTATAAATTAAATCTTAAAAATAAGATTAAAAGGGCATATTTGAAATATTTATCTAACTTTTTATTCAGTGCAAGAAGTTTACTTGGTTTATCAAATTCAATTAACTCTGATTTTTTAATTATTGATAAGTCATTGGTTGATGCGATAGGTAATATAGATTTTAAGGATTCTGAATCTGAATTAAAGTATAGCATGCTGCTATCTAAAATTAAATACAGATGTTGTTTTAATCCATTTTTAAAATGTTATTCAGTTTCAAATAAAGTTGTCATTAGGAAAACAAATTTGTTAACCAGATTAAAATTATTTAAAAATTGCTTTTCAACTACAAGAACTTTAAATATTGGTTATATTGAATATGTGTATTCGCTTTTAAATCCTAACAATATTTTCTTGGTTGCAGCTTACATTTTTATTATACTATTCTCTTCAAAATATTACTTTTTTGTTTCATCAAAAGTTGTATTATCAACATTTTTACTTTTAATAACGGGATTTTTCTTAAGTCTAATAAATGCTGATTTACGTGGTAAAGATTATTTATTTTTAATATTATATCCGTTTTATACTATTTTGAAACATATTTTTGAACTTCCTGTTTTGAATTGGGTTGTAAAACATTTTTCTAAAAACGATGAAGATACAGTCTTACAAAAGTATTCCGTTAATATTTTAGCTACATTTAATAATAAAAAATTACCATGCAAACTTGAACTTGTTATTCAAAATGATATGTCAAAAGTCGTATTTAGATATAAAAATAAAAAGTTTACTACATCTTCTCATTTGAGAATGTATGATGCAATAAAAGAAATTGTTGATAAGTTGAAAGAATATAATTTTACTTTAAATATATGTCAAGCATGCAAATATTTTAAGCGCTATTCTGATGGATCTCAAAATATGATTCAAGGTACTTGTAGTTATCAATTTGCAGGACTTGAACCTAATCAAGTTATCAAAGTTTTGCTTTGGAATACATGCCGAGCATATACAAATAATTCGCGACATAGTGTAATTGAAGATATTGCTAATAAATAATCCTTTATCTTATTTAATGCATTGATTTTCTGTTTGCATTATAATATTAATGTAAATAGAGTTATTTAATTATGAGAAGAAAGAAAAAAGACGGGTTATTTAATAAATTAAGTAATATTATACTTGTTTTTATCTTTATTGTTATCACAACGTGGGGTATACAAGTTACTAATGCTGCTACGTCATCTCTAAAATTTGCTCAAATTAGTGATGCGCATTATGCGTCTAATTCAAAAAGCACGTCTTACAAATTAATTAAAGAATCTCCTGAACTCTTAGATGATGCGATTACAGAAGTTAATAATACTCCAAATATAGACTTTGTTATTTTTACAGGGGATCAAATAAATACTCCATACGAACAAGAATTACTTAAATTTGTTAATTACGCAAATAAATTAAAATATCCTTGGTATGCTGTTCTTGGAAATCATGATGTTTGTGTTGGAGGGTATTTAACTAAAAAACTATATAATGAAATTTTGAAATCCAAAAATAAAAATTTTAATTTTGATAAGATGTATTACTCATTTACACCGAAGTCAGGATATAGAGTTATTGTTCTTGATTCAATAATTGATAGCAGAGTGACTACAAATGGAAAAATTTCAGAAGAACAATTAAAATGGTTGTCTAATGAGTTAAAATCAGCTAAAAATGATACAGTATTACTGTTTTTGCATATGCCTGTAATTGAGCCTTTTAGCAGTGATAATCATAATTTATTAAATTCTACTGAATTATACAATATATTAAAAAAACATAACGGCGCTATAGGCGTTTTTACAGGACATTATCATACGACTAAAATTGTGCAGGATGAGAATATTTTGTTTGTTTCTACCCCTTCTCTTGTTTCTTATCCTAACTCATTCCGCATTGTTAATGTCACAAATCATAAGAAAAAAGTTGTATTTGATATAACTTTTAAAGAAACAAATTTGAAAGATTTACAAAAAAGAGCTAAATTAATGGTATTTTCTTCAGGTTTATACTATGGTGAACCGAAAGACAGAACTTTTACCTATGAAATTGAAAGGTAGTATATTATGAAAGAATTTAGAGTAAAATTTAGAGGAGTGAGAGGTTCTCATCCAAGAGCAAATAAAGAATATATGAAATTTGGCGGTAATACTGCTTGTGTTGAGGTTCATGTTAATGATCATTTAATTATTCTTGATGCCGGTACCGGTATGATTGAATTAGGTAATGAACTTATGCAAAAATATATTGTTTCAGGTAATGATACTAATACAAGAAAACCAATTGAAGCAACAATTTTATTGAGTCATATTCACTTAGATCATATTCTTGGCTTTACATTTTTTTCTCCGGCTCATATCGCAGCATCTAATCTGAATGTATTTGGAACTTCTGATTATAACGATGAATTAGCAGATGGATTAGCAGATATTCTTTTTTCAAAATCATTTCCTCTTGATTTAGGTGATATTGCTGCAAACCTTAATATTACCAGTATTACAGAAAATAATGCAATTATTTTAAGACATGGTTCTGCTCCTATAGTATTAAGAGTTGAAAAACCTGATGATATTAAGCTCGTTGAAGATGATGTGTTGATTACTTGTTATAAATCATTTGCACACCCTCAGGAAGGTGTTATGATATATAAAATTCAATATAATGGTAAAACTCTTGTTTATGCAACTGATAA
>CADCPD010000054.1 GCA_902803265.1 uncultured bacterium
CAAAAAGATAATAAAACAAGCTTTTTACACTTGTTGAATCCTGTAAAAGACTCCCTCCGCCGGATATAAGAACATCAGATTTTAAAATTGTTGATATTACTTTCAGAATATCAAAACTTTTAACAGCGTTTACTTTATGCAGAGTTTTTGTTTTTTCAGGATTTAAGGATAGTACTGTGATATTAACATCAAATTGTTTTAATTTATCAATTAAAACTTTTAAAATCATTTCATCGCCAAAATTATCAGAGCCATAATAACCTGATATAACGATATTTTTAGTCATTTTTAAATTAGTCCTTTAATTCTCTCATAATAGTTTTTGTACGGTTAGTAATTTCTGTAAAATTAAATCCGTCATAAAGGTTTCTTCCAACACCAACTGCAATCGCACCGGCATGAATATATGCAGGAACTTCTTCTAATTTAATATTGCCCATAGGCATAATATTTAAAAATGGCATAGGTCTTAATAAATCTTCTAAATATAAAAGTCCGCCAAGAGCAGTTATAGGATATATTTTAATTAACGGAACTCTTGCTTTCCATGCCTGATAAGCTTCGTTTGCTGTTGAAGTACCTGCAATAAAAGGAACCTGAGCATTTTTAGATATTTTTACCATATTCATTTGAAATATTGGTGAAGAAAATATTTGTGCTCCGTTTTCAAAAGCTTTTGTTGCTTGTTGTGATGTGATTACACCACCTGCACAAACTATTGCTTCTTTTGATATTTCATTTATAACTTCATAAATTGAAGAATTTTCTAATGTTATTTCTAAAACTTTTACTCCACCATCAATTAAAGATTTTGCTGTATCTTTTGCTTTTTGGGGATCAGCACATCTAACTATTGGATACAATTTTTCTTTTTTTAATAATTCAATTAAATTCATCGCCATAACTATATATCCTTTTTTTTAAGTTTATTATATCATGAAAGAAAATAAACGGAGTTATAATGAAAAAATTTAAACCTTTAATAATTTTTATTTCGATAGTCGTCTTTATGTTTATAACATATCAAATTTTTAATTTTTTTATCGAACCAAAATTTTATAATGTTATGACAAATATTGCTGTTGCTAATAAAACAGGACATAAGGATATTGTAATAATTGTTATTGATGATAAGTCTATTTCTAAGCAACGTTGGCCTTGGAAAAGAGATATGTATGCCAAAATGTTCAATTATTTAGACAAATATACTAATGCTAAGATTATTGGTTTTGACTCGATTTTAACTTCTGTTGACAAAGACAATATTAAATCTGATATAGAATTATATAATGCTGTTAAGTCAAATAATAAGCTTGTTGTTGGTTTTATGCCTTTATATAGAGTTTATTCAAATAAACAACAAGGTGAATTATATGATAAAGCTTTTGGTGAAAAATTTGGTATAAATATAAAAGATGAAAGAACAAATAAATACAAAAGTTCTTTCACAAGTTTGGCAATGTATCCAAAAGGATATTTTGATGCTGCAAAAAAAGTTGGTTCTGTTTATGTTGAACGTGATTATGACGGATATTTGAAAAGAATTCCGCAAATTATCCCTTATAAAGGTCATTTATATCCGTCTTTAGGTCTTAGAATGTATGCAGAAATAAATGGTATAACAGAATTTACACTAACAAATAATTATTTAACAAATAATAAAACAGATTTGAAAATTCCGTTATATCAAGATTCTTCTGTTATATTTAATTATCTTCATTTTTATAAGACAAGACCACATTCTGAATATTCACATAAAACATATTCTGCCATTGACATTGTAGACTCTTGGAATAATATGCAAAAAGGTAAAAAACCAATAATTGATCCCAGAGAATTTGATGGAAAAATAGTTTTTGTAGGTGCAAATGCTAAAGCGGCAGCTTTAGGTTTAGAAGATGCTATGCCGACTCCAATTCATCCAAAACATCCAGGGGTTGATATTCAGGCAACTAACTTAGATAATTTAATAAGTAATGAATTTATTATTTCTACTCCTGCATTACAAGATTTTATTATTCAAATTATTCTTATTTTGGTAACATTTTTTGTTGTTGTTTACTATTCATTATTTGTTTCTTTGGGAATTATAGTAGCAATAATGCTTTCTTACATAGCAGTTTGTGTTGCTTTCTTTAAAATGAATATAGCAATAAACGTTGTTACTCCGTTAGCTTTACAGCTTATTACAATGATATTTGGGTATTCTTATAAATTTATCATTGAATCAAGAAATAAAGATAAAATAAAAAATGCTATGGGTAAATATCTTTCACAGGACGTTATGGAAAATGTTGTAAAAGATATTGATAATCTTTCACTTGGCGGAAAACGTTCAAATGTAACGGTTTTATTTGCTGATATAAGAGGATTTACTTCTATGAGTGAAAAACTTACTCCGGAAGAAATTTCTTCAATCTTGAACGAATACTTTACCGAAATAGAACCTATAATTACAAAATACAACGGTGTTATCAATAAATTTATTGGCGATGCTGTAATGGCAATATTTGGTGAACCTATTCAGGACAAAAATCATGCCTTGAATGCAGTATTATGCGGAAATGCTATGCTTAAAAAAGTTAAACAGTTGCAAGAAAAATGGCTTTATGAAGGTAAACCAAAAATTGAAATAGGTGTCGGTATAAACACGGGTGATGTATTCGTAGGTAATATCGGCTCCGAAAAACGTCTTGAATATACGGTTATCGGTGATACGGTTAACCTTGCATCAAGACTTGAAAGTTATAATAAAATTTATAAAACCAATTTCTTAATAAGCAGTTCAACTTATGATGAAGTTAAAGGAAATGTGGACGTAATTAAGATTTCAGAAGTTCAAATACGTGGTAAAGCTAAAAAAATGGATATTTATGAAATTTTAAGGGTTTCAAATAATAATGAAAAAAGTCTTAATAGTTGATGATTCTCAAAGCTGGGTTAATTATCATAAAGCAAATATTTTAAATATTTATGATGAAGTAGAAGTTGATTGTGCTTATAGCGCACGACAGGCTTATGATTTGATTTTTGGTATGGTATCTAATCCATATAATTTAATAATAACTGATTTAAATATGGAATATGATTTTGAACCGTTATATGCAGGAGAATGGCTTATTGAGCAGATACAGCTCTTAAAACAATATTTTAAAACTCAAATTTATATATGTTCAGCAGCTTATAATATAAAAATGATAGCAGAACATTATAATGTGAATTATATTCCAAAACCGCTTGCATCAAAAGATAGAGATGTTTATAAAGGATTATTTTAAATCTTCAAGCAATGTTTGATTTTTAAAGCATTTTTTGTGATATTTCATTGTATAAAGTTTACATTGTTTGCTTATTTTTTCACATCGTTCTTCATCAAGAGCTTCAAACGGATAATCCGAATCAGAACAAATTGCCCAAGCCCAATATCCGCCAGGATATGTTGGCAATGGTGAAGAATATGTTTCTACAAGATTAAATTCTTCTAACAGTAATTTATAAAGAGAAATGGTATCTTCATCTTTTGCAACAGGTGATTCTGATTGAACTACCAAAATACCGTCTTTTCTAAGTGCTGCTTTGACATTTTGGTAAAATTGATTTGTAAATTGACCAACCCCAGGGCCTAGAGGATTTGGTGTTGTAATCAATATTACGTCAAATAAATCATGTTTATCTTTTATGTATTCAAAAGCATCCATAATGAGAACTTCAACTCTCGGATCATCAAGACCGCTTGAAATTGATGGTAAATATTTTTTGCAAGTATTTACAACCATTTCATCAATATCAACAATAGTTATTTTTTCTATTGTGTCGTGCTTTAAAATTTCTTTTGTAGTAGAACCTGTTCCTCCGCCAATTACAAGAACCGTTTTTGGACATTTATGGTTTAGCAAAGGAACATGTGTTACCATTTCGCTGTAATAATATTCATCGCCCTCTGTGGCGTACATAAGACCATTTAAGGTAATCATCTTACCTAATTGTGAATCTGTATCTATGATTTCTATTTTCTGATATTTTGATTGTTCTGAAAATAGTACATCTTTAATCTTTATTGCAATTCCAAACCCTGATGGTGTTAATTCTCTATAATATTGACCTTTTTGAGCCATTTTAAAATCCTTTATTTATCAGCCAAAATATGAGCATGGAAGTGGAATACTTCTTGTCCTGCAGATTTGCCTGTATTAATAAGTGTTTTGTATTCTTTTATACCTAATTCTTTGCAAACTTCTTTTATTCCTTTGAAAATTTCGCCCAAAACTTTTTCATCACTAATTTCATTTAAATTCGCAAAATGTTCTTTTGTTATTACAAGTAAATGAATAGGGGCTTTTGGATTTATGTCTTTAATTACAAAAACATAATCATTTTCATATAAAAATTCTGACGGAATTTCTTTATTTGCTATTTTACAAAATATACAATCACTCATAACTGCTATTCTACACTAACTTCCTTTAAAATTCAACATGTTGTATTATATCATACACATTTTAATAAAATATTACAAATTTATTATTTTTTGTGATTTATGCTATTATCATTACAACATGGGTATTTTTAGAGATAGTTTAAAAGAAAAAATATTAATTCTTGACGGAGCAATGGGAACAATGCTTCAGAAAAAGAATTTGTCGGAAGAAGATTTTAGAGGTGATGTTTTTAAAACCAAAACAGTACCATTAAAAGGAAATAATGACGTTTTGAACATAACAAAACCTGATGTTATAAAAGATGTTCATAGAGCATACCTTGAAGCCGGTGCTGATATTATTGAAACTAATACATTTTCTTCAAACAGAATTTCTCAAAAAGATTATAATTTAGAAAATTATGTAAAAGAACTAAATTTTCAGTCCGTAAAAATAGCCAAAGAAATTGCAAAAGAATATTCGACAGCAAAAAAACCACGTTTTGTTGCAGGTTCAATAGGACCTACAAATAAAACTTCTTCTATTTCTCCAAAAGTTGAAGATCCTGCGTTTAGGGATATAACTTTTGACGAACTTGTTGATGTTTATACAGAGCAAGTTGAAGTCATGGCTGAAAATGATATTGATGTTTTTCTTGTAGAAACTATTTTTGATACACTAAATGCTAAAGCGGCTCTGTTTGCGATAAAAAAATCACTGGAAAAATACAATAAAGATATTCCTATAATGGTATCTGTAACATTATCTGATAAATCAGCAAGAACA
The DNA here is from genome assembly GCA_902803265.1 of uncultured bacterium. Taxonomy (GTDB): domain Bacteria; phylum Cyanobacteriota; class Vampirovibrionia; order Gastranaerophilales; family Gastranaerophilaceae; genus UBA791. The sequence continues at coordinate 5,205 of CADCPD010000054.1, forward strand.
TTATCAGGACAAACTTTGGAAGCATTTTATTATAGTATAAAACCTTTCAATCCAATATCAGTTGGTATAAATTGTGCTTTGGGTATTGAAGAAATGATACCGCACATTGAAAAGCTTTCTAAAATTGCAGACTGTTATATAAGTTTGTATGCAAATGCGGGATTACCTGATGCATTTGGGCAATATACAGATACACCGGAAGATATGGCAAAAGGATATGCTTATTTGGCAAAAAACGGCTGTATAAACATTTGCGGCGGATGCTGCGGTACAAGTCTGGAACACATAAAAGCAATTGCAGAAGCAGTAAAAAAATACCAGCCGAGAATTCTTCCAAATATCAAAGAAAAAGCTTTTTTTACAGGGCTTGAACCTTTTTCTCTAAATGAAAATCAAAGATTTGCCATAGTAGCAGAACGTACAAATGTTACCGGTTCTAAAAAATTTGCAAAATTAATACAGGAAAAAAATTACGAAGAAGCCTTAAATATAGCTCGTCAACAAATAGAAAACGGTGCAAATATTATTGATATAAGTTTTGACATGCCGTTGGTTGATGCCAAAGCAGAAATGATAGAGTTTTTAAACCTTATAGCATCTGAACCTGATATTGCAAAAGTACCGATTATGATAGACAGTTCTGATTTTGAAGTTGTAAAAGCAGGATTAAAATGCATTCAGGGAAAAGCCATTGTAAATTCAATCAGTTTAAAAGAAGGTGAAGAAAAATTTATTGAACATGCAAAATTTATAAAATCTATGGGTGCTTCAATGATAGTTATGGCTTTTGATGAAAAAGGTCAAGCTACTACTACTGAAAGAAGAATTGAAATAGTTGACAGAGCTTATAAAATTTTAACCGAAAAAGCCGAAATTTTGCCATGTGATATGATTTTTGACCTTAATGTATTTCCGCTTGCAACAGGGATAAAAGAACACAATATTAACGGAATTTCTTTCATAGAATCAACAAAAATTGTTAAAGAAAAATATCCTGATGTAATGGTTTCAGGCGGTATAAGCAATATTTCATTCTCATTTAGAGGTTTAAACAGGGTAAGAGAAGCTATTCATAGTGTATTTTTATATCACGCAATAAATGCAGGTCTTGAAATGGGTATAGTCAATGCCGGCATGCTTGAAATTTATGATGAGATAGAACCTGAATTAAGAACTCTTGTTGAAGATGTTGTATTGAACAAAAACGATGATGCGGGAGAAAAACTTTTAGAATATGCTCAGACTCTCGATAATACAATTTCTGTCCATAAAAAAGACAATCTTGAATGGCGAGAGCAGTCTGTTGAAAAACGTTTGCAATATGCTTTAATAAAAGGAAATGCAGAATTTTTACAACAGGATTTAGATGAAGCCTTAAAAGATTTTTCACCATTGGAAATAATAGAAAAACACTTAATGGACGGAATGAACGAAATAGGAAAACTTTTTGGTGAGGGTAAAATGTTTTTGCCTCAAGTTGTAAAGAGTTCAAGAACAATGAAGCAGGCTGTCGATTATTTAAAACAATATCTAAAAAAGGGTAATTCAAAAACTAAACTTGGTAAAATTATTCTTGCAACAGTAAAAGGCGATGTTCACGATATTGGTAAAAACATTTTAAATCTTATTTTGACGTGTAATAATTTTGAAGTAATAGATTTAGGGGTTATGGTAAATTGCAGTGATATATTAAAAGCTGCCGCTAAAGAAAAAGCGGATATTGTTGCTTTATCAGGGCTTATAACACCATCGTTGGATGAAATGATAACAGTAGCAGAACAATTAGAAAAATCTGGAGAACATTTGGCAGCAATAATGATAGGCGGAGTTACAACAAGCAAACTCCATACAGCTTTAAAAATTGCACCAAAATACAACGGCATTGTTGCACATACAGAAGATGCTTCTCAAGCTGTTGTTGTTGCACAGAAAATAGTATCTAAAGATAAAGAATTTTTGGATAATTTAAAAGCTGAACAAAAAAGATTATTTGATGAATATAATAAAAATTAAAAGATTTATATAATTACCTAAAATTTACAAACTTGCTGAAATTATGATATTTTTATAAAATCTAACTTATGTATATTCCTTACGAAAAGATTGGCAATAAACTTTATAAAATTTTTAAAAATGAAAAAATAAAAGATTTTTTTTACAATAAAAAAATTTCTCAAAACGTAGCTTATATTGAAAAAAATCAAATAAAAGTTCTGAAAAAATTAAAAAAGAAATTTATTAATAACAAAAAAATAAACGTTGCATTTTATATTTATGATGAAACAAAATGGAAATGTCAATCTTTATACGAATTATTTGAAAATAGTGATAAATTTAATGTAAAAATTCTTGTAACCAGAAATGCAGCATTAAATAAAGATAATCCAAGTTATCAAACAATAAAAGAAATAAGAAATACTCATGAATTTTTCTTTAAAAAAGGCATGAATGTTGATTTTGCGTATGATATAAAAAAAGAGAAACACATTCCGTTTAAAAAATTTAAACCGGATATAGTAATATATCAACATCCTTGGTATGTTGAAACCTCACAAGGTCCTGTTGTATGTTCAAAATTTGCACTTACATATTATGTGCCATATTATTTTCCAACAACTTCCGCTCCGATTGATTATTATTTAAGATTTCATCAATATGTAGAAAATTATTGTGTTTTTGATGAAATAACAAAAAATTTATATACTGAAAAAATGGCTAATAAAGCTAAAAATGTTATTGTTACAGGGCAGCCGTTTTTAGATTATTTTAAGTTAAATAAAAAAGAATCGTCAGAATTTATAATTTACGCACCTCACTGGACTATTTGTCAAAAAGGAATAGCTTATGGAACGTTTGAATGGAATGGCGAATTTTTGCTTGATTATGCGAAATCTCATCCTGAACAAAAGTGGATTTTTAAGCCGCATCCTTTATTAAAAAAAGCTCTTATTGATAATAATGTAATGACAGAACAACAAGCTGAAGATTATTACAACGAGTGGGATAAAATCGGTTTAAGATATGAACATGGCGATTATTTGGAGCTTTTTAACAAATCAAAAATGCTTATAACAGATTGCAGTTCGTTTTTAGGAGAATATTTTTTAACGGAAAATCCTGTTATACACCTTATTTCAAAAGATGCAACACCATATAATGAAACAGTAAATCAAATAGTAAAATATTATTATAAGGCAAATGATATTGATGAATTGAAAAATCTTTTAGAACAAGTTCCTAATAATGATTTTATGAAAGAAGAACGTATAAACGCTCTGAATGAATTGGGTTATAAAAATACAACTGCTTCTGAAAATATTTATAATGATATTTTGAAAAAACTTTCATAAAAGAAAGCGATGACATAATCATCGCTTTCTTGTTATTATTTTACCTTTAATTATGCTTGTCCCAATATTTTAGCTGCATTTTGATTTATGTAGTTAATTACATCATCAATTTTTGCCATATATTGTTCTTGCATTTTTTGTTCTTTCGGATATTTGCTTAAATCTAATCCGCTTACAAAATCTGATTTGTTTTGGATAACATCTGCTATTTGCATAATATTATCCGCACTCATCATTTGTTTTAACGCATCAAGTTCGTCAATATGCTGCATTTCTAGATGCATTGCTTTATCGTTTTTACCTAAATGATTAATCATTGTTAATGTATTATCAATACCACAATTTTCTTGAGATGCTGTCATAAATGAATAGAAGCCATCATCTGTTGACAAATCATGAGCTTGATTTGTTGCTTCATCCCATTCTGCAGGAGTTTTGATTTTTGATAAATCTTTTCCTACTTCATGCATATGTCCGTTTGATGTTTCACTCATCATTGTTACTGCTGTATCAAATTTCGCAAGTTCATAGCATCCTTTTACCATATATCCTTCGTAAACTTGTGCCATTTGTTTTTTAGCAGGATCTTCAGATTTTGTTAATCTTAAGAATTCTTTTAACAATTCTTTCGGATTATTCATTACGTGATATTTATCAAAACTTTCTGCAAATTCTTTATAACTTGCATCAGTATTCTTGCCTTTTACAGCATCTGACAAGTAATTATTTAATTTTTTAGCAACTACATGTCTATGTTGAGGTTCAATATTTGCTTCGATAAATATTTTCTTACCTTCGGCAATATCTGCTAACTGATTTTTCTTTGCAACAGCAATTTGTTCATCTGTTAGACCTTGTTTATCAATCTTGCCATCTTCCATTTGTTTTAAAGTATTAACAACATCAATACCTTGTTTTATTTTGTTTGAAAAATCTTTTGCAAGTTCTGCTGTTTCTTCAGATGTTGTTAATGAACATTCAGGATATGCTGAACGTACACCGTGTTGATGGAAGAATTTATCCTTTATTGCTTTCAATTCTTTTGTTGTATTTAAGTTATTCCAATCTCTTTGTAAGATAAAGAATGCTTCTTCAAAAGAATCTCCCTTTTCTGTAAGTTTGATATTATCTTGTAATGAATCCATAAAGATTGCACTTTCAAGAGCTTTTGTAGGAGCTTTTTCAAGTCCTTTTATTTGTCTTGCAACTTCAAATGGTGTTATATCCTTCAAACTCAATTCTTTATCTGAAGACTTATTAACCATTTCTTTTAATTCAGCTTCAGGCATTTTCTTTAAGTCATTGAATTTAGCAACAAAAGCTTCATTGTCTTTCGGATCGAATTTTGTATCTATAAAGTTTTTAAGTACTGCAAAATTATTATCCTCAATTTTATCAATATTTTTAGCATTAACTTTAGCTTCACTCAATGCAGATAAAATAGAGTCTGTTGCCTTTTCTTTTGTGAAAGACATTTTTTCTGCAATATCTGTTAAATATTTTTGAGTATTTTTATGTGCTTTAGAAACATCATCTGCAGATTTTATATTATCAATATCTTTCATAACTTGAGCTTCGATAAGTTCTTTTGTTTCACCTGCATTTTCAGCTCTTTCCATTATTTTGTCCAAGTTTTCAGCAGGAACATTTTTCAAAGCCTGCATAACTTGTGCAATTTTACTCATATTGATTTGAGGGCCTACAAATGCATTTTCAACTAAAGTTTGAGCAGTTGATGACGTATCGTTTTTAACAGTTGGTAAAATTGCATCGAAGAATAATTTAAATTTTTCACCGTTTATAGAACCCGGTTCATATTTAAAATCTTCTACCAGAGTACCATTTTGCCAAGCAGAATTTGTAATATATCCGTCTTTACCTCCACGGCCGCAGCTGTAATCGGTTCTCAATAGTCCATGAGAATCTATCCAAGTTTTATCAAGTTCTTTTTCACCCCAAGTATTATCATGCATTATTGCATCTTTTACTTCTACTTTACCTGTTTTAGGATCTTTTACAAGTAACGGAGCAACATCTGCGATATACATAGCGTGGCCGCCATGTTCATTGTGATATACAGATGTACCGCTTATACCTGAGTGTGGACCTTTTTTGATTTTTTCTGCGGCAGCTTCTACGCTTTCTTCAGCATAGAAAGGTTTGCCTGTCATTTGTTCAAGAATTCTTATTTCTTGAGGTGTGCAAAGACCTGATTGACCTTCTTTATTTACCCAGAAGTTACCTGTTTCTTTACCAACTTGTTTAGCAAGTTCGTTTAGAGGTTTTTCAAGTTCTTTTTGTTTATCTTTTGTTTCTCTTGTTATTTCTGAATACATTTTATTCAAGTTTTTAGAAACATTGTCCAAAGCTTTCTTTTCTGCATCAGACATTACGTATAAATCAGGCATATCAAGTTTTTCGCCTTTTATTTCTGCTTTTTCAACAACAGCAGCATATTTTGCAATTTTATTATATTTATCTTGCAAACCTCTTAAAATCGGTTCTGATACAACTTTGCCTTCGTTTTCATATTTTTTCATAACGTCTGCTTTTGTTGCATCTTTTCCTAAACCATATCTTTTTATTTCTTTTTCAAGATTTTCAGGAACATCAAGTTTTTTATCTTGAGCTGTTCTGTATGATGCAGCAGCTTCATATAACGGCTGATACAATTTTCTCATTTTCTTTTCAGGTGATTTTGGAATAATTTCCTTGTTCATAGCTTCGGTTGTTTCTGTTGAAAGCTCATACATGTTGAAAATATTTTCCATTCTTGCATCAATATCCGCTTGTTTTACATTTGGATTTTCAGCTTTTATGAAGTTAGCCATTTTTTGTTTTTTCATATATTCTTCTTCATAATCGTGGAAATGCAAATCATCAGACTGAGCAGTCGGAACATCACCCATTTTTAAGAAGCGGTTAAGAACTTTTGTCATTTCTTCGTCACTCTTTTCAGGCATTAGGGCTTTTAATTCCGTTGTCAAAGATTTATTTGCTTTAACTACTGTTTGCGCATTAAATTTAGCATTTTGTCTTTGTTCAACAGCTTCTTTTTCACGTTTTTGAATACCCTTTCTTGCTGATGATATAAAATCTTCTGCTTTTTCTAAGGCTCTTAAATGATTTTGATGAGGTACCAATTTTGGATCATCCAAATCTTTCATATAACGTCCATCATGGAATGTATCGAAAAATTCTTTATCAAATGCAGAAAAATGAGTTGCTTGATTATAACCATTACCTGTATTTCCTGCTATATTCATCCATTGAAGAGCTGATGCGTCAAGAATTCTGTAGCCTTTATCATCTGCATAATCAAAATCTACATCAGTTTTTTGAACAGAAATTTTTGCACCCGTACCTAATTTTGTAGGGTCATATACTTTCATTTCAGGCTTATTGCTCAATTCTTCCATAATCATTGTTACATATTTGTCTTTGTATTCATAAGCCATTGTCTTTCTTGATGTAGAAATAGCTGCGCACATACCATGGTGTCTTTGGTTGGTTGTTTTTATTATAGGTTTATCAGATTCAGCAGTTTTTACAACCAAATCATTTAACAATTCACCTAATACTTGCGGTTTTTTATCTTTTAATTGAGAATTAATTTTATATTCAGGACTCATCATCTTGTTTAATTTTTCAAGACAAGATTTCTTTTCCTTTGTGGTGATTTCTGTTGAAATAACAAAATAGTCCAAATTTTTAGAAATATTTTTTACTGCATCAATTTTTGATTCGTTCATTGCTTGAGGCAAGCCTTTTGTTTGCATAATCTTGTTACGCAAATCCATTACGGCTTTTTCATCTTCTGACATTTCTTTTTTATCTATAAATGTTGCTTTAAATTGTTCTTGAAGTTTTGCTTTATTTGGAGAATCAGTGTTTGCCAAAGCTTTTTCTGTTGCAGCTTGTAATTTACCTTTCCAGTCATTGTTTGTTTTTTTATCGTCGAGATTAAAGCTTGTTCCGTATCTTAAGCCTTGTGCTACATTCATTAGAAATTTAATATTTTCTTCCGACGAATCTTCAGAAAGTTTATCAATAGCATTATTAATATTGCGTTGATTATTTAGTGTAAGGGCATCACCCTGTTGTTTTAATTGTTCTACTGTGTTCTTGTCTTCTCTTTTTCCTAAGAATGAAACGTTATACATATATGTCTCCTATAATATTATATCTTTTTAGAATGCATTTTTAATTTTGAGCATGCTCAAATGGTAATAATCGGAATTATTACACTTAATTTAACGGCCGTAAATATAAAACTTGATACTTTAAACGTAAATATTTACAAAACTATAAATTAAGTTACTTTTTTTTATCCCAAACTTCTTTAAATTTTTCCGGAGCTTGTTCATCCAGTTGCAAAAGAACATTTTTTAAATATTCTTTTATATTTTTTTCATCTTCTTCTGTTGCATCTTTTGGAACATAAATTGGTTCTGCATAAAGATTTAATATTCTTGTAGGTCCTATGGGAAATCTTAATTTATCCCAAGTAGGAATTGTTATAAGTGATTTATCAGCGGAATACCAGGTCATTGGTATAATAGGAAAACCTGTATGTTTTGCCATCCATATTATACCTTTTTTAACTTCTTTTGCAGGTCCGTTAGGACCATCAACCATTACTGCAATATTCTCACCATTTTCAAGAGCCTTCACCATATCCATAGCAGAACTTACACCGCCCTTATTTAAGATATGTCTGTTTGCAGAACCTCTAATTGTTTTAAAACCAAGATATTCCGCACCATAAGCAATTACATCACCATCTGTTGAGCGGCTTACCAAAACATTTGTTTTAGCTATAGTTTCTTTTTTTAATCCGAAAATACAACACTGATGAGCATGCCATAATGCGTATATTGCAGGTTGTGCATCTTGATAATTATAATTTCTGAAATACGTAAGATTTTTTTGTATAGAAAAGACCAGTTTTAATAATGGTTTTAGCATTCCTGCCTTTAGCTTGTCATCCCAGCCTTTTTTCTGTGTTATAAGTCGCATTTTTATCCTTTTATGTGTTATTTTCTGTTGATTCTTCTTGCATTTTCTTTAGAATTTCTTGAGTTTCAAGTATTTTTTGTTCTTCTAATTTTTTATCCTTTTTAGAAAAAGCATTTTTTATTTTTTTTGACGTTTTTGCAGCTTCTGCTTGCTGAGCTTCATAGTCAGCCATTGTTTCTGTTAAAGAATCAGGTTCCGGAAGTGTTGCTACAAATGCTGATGCTTTGTTTATTTCATCTTGCATTGCAAGCCATTTAAATGATTTTACCAATTTTAAAGGCTTTGCAACATCTCCTTTTACAACAATTTGGAAGTTTGTTGAATTAAAATTATCGGTTTTAGTGTCAAATTCCGGAATTTGATTTAACTCTTCCAATGTTACAGGCTGAGTGAAAATAGAGAACATTTTTGCAGATGCAACATTTAATCCCGGTGTAACTTTTACAAGATTTACAGGATTTACGTTTGCCAACGGCCCTAAAATATTTGATACCATTGAAGCCAAACGAGCTCTTACTTTCATATCTGTTACGTTTTTAACTAAATCATAATCTCCAAAAACAAGTAATGTTAATACATTTCCGTCAGAAGTTATTGAATTTATTGTTGTTATTCCGTCTTTAAATGACAAATCCCCTTTTAATTCCTTAAAGTGAGTTGTATCAACAGATGTTAGACCGTTTATTATGCCACCTATGGCCGTTTGGAAGAATTGTGAATTTCTGATATTTTCCGCCAAAATCATATTTTCCAATTTACCAAACGGTCCAAATTGACCATTTAATATTGTAAAATTAAGTTTTCCTTCTAACGATTTCATTTGTTCTTCGTAATTTGGTGCCGCAGCGTTTATTGATAAGTCTGTACTGAATTTTAATCTGCCGCTTAGAGTATCTTTCATATTTGCGGTATCTATCATCATTTTATCAGTATTAACATCAACACCTTCAACCTTTATTTTCAATAAATTTGACAGTAAATTCATTGAAATATTTCCGCTGATTCTTCCGTCAAAGGCTCTTGTTCTTAAATCGTTTATATAAAGAATGTTTCTATGAAGAGCAAGTCTTGAAGTTGTGTCATAAACGTGAATATTACCTGTTTTAATGTGTTTTAAATTTATACTGCTATTTGATAAATTAACAGGAATATTTGCTTGAGAAGAACTTGATACAGAACTTGTTTGAGCAGGAGGTATCAATTTATTAGCTCTTTCTGATACAACCATAATTTTATCTAAATCAAGTTTTCTTGATGTTAATCTCAAATCAGAAATATTTGTTATTGCCGATGGTTCAAGAGAAATATTTGTTTGCGCAGATAAATCTGAACCGTTTAATAAAAGATTTTTAGCATCAAGATTTAAAGTTTTTCCTCTAAACGAAAGATTTAAATTATCTAAACTCATCAATAAATCTTTTATATAAAGTTTTGAAATACCAAAATGTCCTCTGAATCTTGGAGAATCAGAATTTCCAAAAATAAGCAGTTTACCTTTTTCAAGAGTATATCCGGCATTTTTAAATCCGACAAGAGAACCGTTTAATTTTTCAGGAATAGTAATTTTTATTACATTAATAAACGGTGTTGAATTTAAATTTGTTATCGTACCTGAAACATGAGAAACAGGTTCTAAATTTTCAACAACAGTTCCGTCTTCGTTTGTAGAAGTTGTTTTTATAAACAAACCGGTATCTTTGATTTTTAATCTGTTACCCTTAAAATCAACTTTTGCCTGCATTACAGTATTTTTACCCTGTAACTGTTTATAATTTACAAATGTAATGTAGTTATTCGCATCAGCAAGTAATTTTAAAACCATATCTTGGCGTTTTGTATTACCATTAACCACTAATTCTAAAGGAATTTGACCTGTTGCCTCTATAAATGGAGCAGCTTGTAGTCCTGCAAATTTCTTTAAATCAACAGCAACAAGTTTTCCTTTACCGTTTATATTAAATACAGGTTCGTCCTTATCAGAATCAATTACTCCGTCAAAAGTTATTTTTGAGCCGCTATTTATCAAAACATCAGTCGGATTAATAGTTAATTTTGAACCGTTTATATTAACTTTTAAAAGATTATCTTTTATTAAAGAATTTACTTGAGGAAGTACTATTGATAAGCCATTATTAACCAAATCAATATTAGTTGTTTTTGTTTCACCATTTGAATTTAAAACAATATTCAAATTATCATTTGTAATTCTCATTGAATTTGCAAAATCTTGCATTAAGAAATTATCTAAATCTATTTTTGCATTGCAAATAATAGTTTTTAATTTACCCTTAATTTCGGCATTTAAAGTTAATCTACCTTCTTTTACGTTAATTGATTTTTTAACATCCTTCGG
>CADCPD010000055.1 GCA_902803265.1 uncultured bacterium
AATCCGAAAATTATATCAATAGTTAAGTAGTAAATAATCATTGTGGTTATTTTATTTATAAAAGGTATAAACAATAAAATATTACAAATTAAGCCAACAAAAACACATAATAAATAATATCCTATTGATATGAATATTGATTGAAAAATATGATATTTCAAAAACGGTTTTAAACTTTTTTTAGTTAAAACAATAATAACAATATATATAAAACCAATAAAACCCATTGAAAGATAACTTAAAGCAGAAACTAATTTTTCCATAAAATAAGGTTTATCAGGATTTAATTTGTAATTATTATCATACATTTTCTAACAACTCTCCTGCACGTTTATCGACAATATAGTCTTCTAATAAGTTGATATAAACAAGTTTGTATTCATCGTTTTCAGGTTCTAAGTTAGATACGTATCTGTATGCTTCTAATGCATCTTCAACTTTATTATCCATATAATAAGTATTTGCAAGTAATACTCTTGTATTTGTATCGTATTCGTTTATCTCTAATGCTTTTTCGTAATAATCAATTGCCTCAGAATATTTTTCCAAATTAGAATAAAGATTTGCTAAAAGAATATAAGCATTTTTTTCTTTAGGATTATATTTTATAGCTTTTTTATAAATTTCAATTGCGCCGTTAAAGTCCTTGAAATCAGATTTTGCAATTGCATAACAAATGTATGTTTTGTAATTATCTCCAGGTAATTCTAATGCTTTTTCAAAAAATTCCCATGTCTTTTCTGCATTTTGTAGCAAAGAATAAGTATTTGCTATACAGATAGTGACAGTTTTATTATCGGGTTCTGTCTCATATATTTTTAAGTAATGGTATAAAGCTGCATCATAATCAAATAATTTAAAATTAATATTACCTAAATCGATATTTGCGCTTAAATTATTAGGATCAATTGATAATGCTTTTTCATAGTAAGCTTTAGCTTCAACATAATCCTCAAAATCGTGATATAACATTGCTATAGCATTGTATATTTCAGGAGATGTTGTATTAAAATCTAACGCTCTGTTATAATAATTAAGAGCTTTAGAAAAGTTTTTAAGTTCAGCATAAGCATTACCAAGATTAAAATATACAAGATAGTTTGTAGGATTTTTATCTAAAGCTTTGTTATAGTAACTTAAGGCTTTGCGAAAGTCTTTGCTGAAAAAATAAATACTTCCCAAATTTAATAATGCATTAACATCATCAGGTTGAATATTTAATAAACTTTCATAAACAGAAGCAACTTTATCAAAGTTATTATCTAATGCATATAAATTTGCCAAAGTATGATAATGGTCAGGATTTGTAGGGTCCGTTGCCATTTTCATAATAGCTTCATTTATTTGTTTTGATAAGTCATTTACTTCAACCATAATTAAATTCTACCTTATAATTTTATTTTGGCAAATTGTTAATATCAGTTTATCAACCTCTTATATGGTTTCTTTATATTCAGAATATTCTTCCGAATCTTGTTTCCATTGTTCTTCTGGAATACTAAAAGCATGATTCCAGAATTTTTCTATCATGTATGTTTCACGTTCTTCTCTATGAAGAATATGCACAATTACATCTCCGAAATCAACCAAATTCCAACGATTTTTTAAATCTCTCTCAACACCTTTTGGAAGACGTTTAAATAATGTTTTAGTTCTTTCTTGCAAAGTTTCTGTCATTGCTTTAACCTGTGTTGGAGAATCTCCTGAAGCTATAACAAAAAAATCAGCAAGAGAAGATACTTGGCTAATATCCAAAATAACAATATTTTTGGCTAATTTATCATCAAGTATTCTTGCAACAACAGAGGCAAATTTTTTTGTAGAAATTTCTTCTTCCATTTAGTCCTCCATCATATCAATTCTTTTTTGATGACGACCACCTTCGTATTCTGTTGTTAACCATATATCTACAATATCAAGAGCTAAACCTTGACCTATAACTCTTTCGCCCATACAAAGAATATTTGAATTATTATGTTGACGAGTTGCTTTTGCAGAGAATGTATCTCCGCAAAGAGAGGCTCTTATTCCTTTTACTTTATTTGCTACAATTGAAACCCCAATACCTGTTCCGCAAATAATAATACCTTTTTCATATTCTCCATCCGCAACTTTATGTGCAACTTTTTTTGCGTATATAGGATAATCACAAGAATCAAAGGTATATGTTCCAACATCTTCTACTTCATAATCCAAGTCTTTTAAGTGCTCAATAACCTTATTTTTTAGGTTTAAACCACCATGGTCACAACCTATAACAATTCTTTTATTTGACATTTTCCCTCTTTCCTATATTTGTAAACAATACTAAATTATTTACATTTACATTGTTTTTTTTCTAATTTTGTATATTCTTTTTCTAATTTATTAACACGTTTTTCTAATTCATCAATACGTTTTGACAAATCACGATTAACTTCTAATAGTGCGTTAATTCTATCTTCAACAAGATTTAAACGAACAATATAATCTTGGAATTTTGTTTTTAAGCTTTCATACAATTTATCCAAATCTTTTATGGCATTAAACATTGTATAAATTATATTTTCTTGAGAAATTGCTAAATATCCGTCGGTATTTTCTAGTATTGCAAAAGGTATTACTTTTTGAACATCTTGTGCTATAAGACCGATTTTTTGAGTTTTAGGATCGCCTTTATACGTGTATTTATATACATCAAGTTTTTTAACTTCTTTTAAACCAATATTAGCAAATCCTTCGATATTTTTAAGTCTTTTATCAGATGATGGTGTCCATGGCCCGTAGAAAGTACCATATATAGTCGTGTTATATGAACCTACACTATCTTTGTTTCTTATATGATTTGCATATAAATAGTTAGTATACGCGTGATTTGTAACGGTTAAATAGTCTCCAACAGTAGCATAAGTTCCAATCTTAGCATAAGTTCCGGATTCTAAATAAGTATTTGTTTTAATTTGTGCATTAGCAAGAATATTTCCGGTAACTTTAAGTTGAGAAGCGGTGGTTGCATCATTTCCGGCTCCAGCGTATATATTTGGTGCATGTAAATAAATATTTCCTAAACTATTTCCAATTATTGTTTCTACTGTTGTACTTGTTGCAGAAAATCCTGTTGGAAGTGATGCGTTTCCGGAATTATGACCAAGACATGATTTATAGAGTCCTGTTGTAACTGCAGCACAAGCATTATTTCCAAATCCTGAATTATATGCACCAGAAGAGACAGCATTTAAAGCATTAAAACCCACAGCAGTATTATTATAACCTGATGAAGCAAGATATAAAGCCTTATGACCGGCTGCGGTATTACCACCACCTGTTGAAACAGTGTATAAAGCATTATTACCTATAGCGGTATTATTTGAAGCTGAAGCTGCTGAATTTGGACCATATAGTGCATAATTTCCAATACCTATATTGTTGTTACCTGTTTTAGTACCATTTGATCCAGCACCATATCCAATATATAAATTATAATTTCCTGATGTATTTGTTTTTCCTGCGTAAGCTCCGAGCCCGATATTACCACTTCCTGTATTATTGTATAAAGATTCGTAACCTACTCCTGTGTTGTCGTTAGTTTCTTTTGTTTTTGAGAGAGCTCGTCTGCCGACGCCAACATTATTACTTCCTGTTTCATTTGTATATAGTGCTAAATCCCCAATACCAACATTGAATCCACCAGTGGAATTGTTATACAAAGCGCTTCTTCCCATACCAACATTATAACCTGCTGTATTTTTTCCTAAGGCATTATAGCCTAGTGCAGTATTATAATAACCGGTTGTATTACTTCTAAGTGCACCACTTCCTAAACCAATATTATTATATCCTGAAGTTAAACTAATTAAAGCATTTTGTCCAATACTTGTATTGTCAGATCCTGTAATTGCAGAACTCATAGGATTAGGTCCCAAACCTATATTGTTATCTTTTTTAAATTTTATATAACCTACTGTAAGGTTGTTATACATCATTGCAATTTGAGAACGAGAAGTTGATTCGGGTATATTTATATATAAACGTCCATAACCACTGTTATCAGGGGTTATAGAAGTTCCAATTAAAACACTTTGGTTAGTACTTGGTGAAGCAAACCATATATCAGTATTGTTTCTTGCGAGTTTCCATAAACTTCCGTTACCGCCTGCACCGCTGCCACCGGTTTTTTTGTTTGTTGCCACAGGTAAAATTGCAGCCATAACAATTGATAATATCAAAAGAACTACCGTCATTTCTGCGATAGTAAAAGCTTTTTTATTTTTCAAGTTTGATAAATTTTTAAACATTATTCCTGATAGTAATTATAACATGTATATGTATATATTAAAACACTTTAACACAATAATTAATTGCTATTTTAACAAATTATAAACAAAAATTCTAAATAACTTGCTTATTTTACCCACTTGACAGTCAAATATTGATTAAAATTGAGTTCCGTCAAAACGAAATTATTATTGTAAATTTTTGTAAAAAATTTTTAGTGTATTTTTTACATGATTTCTTGACTAATTATGTTCACGTAGTACGATTAAAATACATGCTCTTATGGGCTGTAACAGAAATGTTAAGATATATAAATTTTTATAGTACGTACACAATATAATATAGAAAAAGGCGAGGTTAATAAATGTCGACAAAATTCGCGAAAAGAGTAACTCCAATGGGCTTACCTAGCACCAGATTGGATGATTTACCTGATCTTATTGAAGTGCAAAAAAAATCGTTTGAATGGTTCTTAAAAGAAGGTTTAAAAGAAGAATTACTTTCTTTTTCACCTATTAAAGACTATACAGGACGTTTAGAATTACACTTCTTACCAAATTACACTTTTGACAATCCGAAATATTCTATTGAAGAAGCAAGAATTCACGATACAACTTACGCAAAACAATTAC
Organism: uncultured bacterium; assembly: GCA_902803265.1. Classification (GTDB taxonomy): domain Bacteria; phylum Cyanobacteriota; class Vampirovibrionia; order Gastranaerophilales; family Gastranaerophilaceae; genus UBA791. The sequence goes on from CADCPD010000055.1 coordinate 4,887, forward strand.
GTGTTATGGTAAGATTAGTAAACCGTGATTCAGGGGAAATCAAAGAACAAGAAGTATATATCGGTGATATTCCTACAATGACCGATAAAGGTACTTTTATTGTAAACGGTGCAGAACGTGTTATCGTTTCACAAATCGTTCGTTCTCCTGGTGTTTACTTTAAAAGAGAAGTATCTCCTACAGGTAAACGTTTGTACAATGCTACAATCATTCCTAACAGAGGTGCTTGGATTAAGATTGAAACAGATGCTAACGATTTAATTCACGTTAAAATTGACAAAAACAGAAAAATATTAGCTACTACTTTATTGAAAGCTATGGGTATTTCAGTAGCTGAAATGGAAGCATCTTTCACTCACTTTGAATTCTTAAAGAAAACATTAGAAAAAGATACAACTGAAACAACAGATGATGCTTTAATTGATGTTTACAAGAAATTGAGACCTGGTGATCCTGCATCAGCACAAGGTGGACGTCAAATTATTGAAGCTCGTTTCTTTGATGAAAAGAAATATGATATCGGTCGTGTAGGTCGTTATAAATTAAACAAAAAATTAAACTTAAATATTCATGCTTCACAAAGAACATTAACTATTACAGATATTGTTCAAACTATCGAATATTTAATCAATTTAACTTATGATGAAGGTTCAGTGGATGATATCGATCACTTAGGTAACAGAAGAATTCGTTCAGTTGGCGAA
>CADCPD010000056.1 GCA_902803265.1 uncultured bacterium
GCAGGAACATATATGGTTGATGAAGACGGTAAATCAATGCGTAATTTAAAACGAAATATTCCTGTCGGACTAATTTTTACGATGAATGTTCCCGAAAATTTAATGCCAAATTACAATTATCCTACAATATTAGGTGCAAACGAATGGGCTTTGAATATGATTTACGGTTATTGTGAAACACTTAATGTGTGTGATACATACCAATTCAGCGATTATTCAAAATATGATTGTAATGTATTTAGCGAAGAACATAAAAGACAGGTCAAAGAAACTCAATTCCCAAAAAACTTAGAAAAAGCATTTGATATGGGTAAAAGATTAGTTGAAATGGAAATATAAAAATGTCTGAAAAAGAAAAAATGCTGAATGGTGAATTATATATGCCTGAAAATGATGAAACTTTATTCAATGAAAGAATAAAGTGCAAAACCTTGTGCCATAAATATAACAACTTACCGCCTGATAAATTGGATGAAAGAAAAGAACTGATTAAACAAATTGTCGGTAAAACACAGAATAAATTTTGGATAGAACAGCCGTTTTATTGTGATTACGGCTATAATATTGAATTAGGCGAAAATTTTTACTCAAACCATAATCTTGTAATTTTAGATTGTGCAAAAGTTAAATTTGGCGATAATGTTTTCATCGGACCGAATTGCGGATTTTACACCGCAGAACACCCTCTTGATGCAGAAACAAGAAATAAAGGTTTAGAATACGCAAAACCAATAACCATAGGTAATAATGTTTGGATAGGCGGTGGAGTAACTATTGTTGCAGGTGTAACTGTTGGAAATAACGTAGTAATTGCAGCAGGGGCAGTTGTAACAAAAGATGTTTCTGATAATTGTGTTGTCGCTGGTGTTCCGGCGAAAAAAATTAAGGATATAGAAAACTAATCATGAAAATAGAACATATTGCCATCTGGGTTAAAGATTTAGAAAAAATAAAAAGTTTTTACGAAAAATATTTTGGAGCAATATCATCGAAACTATACCACAATCAAAAAACAGGTTTTAAATCTTATTTTTTAAGTTTTGATGATGGGGCGAGAATAGAAATAATGTCTAAATCCAATATTAACAAAGAAAAACAAGAAAATTCAATCGGTTATGCACATTTATCAATTTCTTTAGGAAGCAAAGAAAAGGTTGATGAATATACGGAAATTTTTAGAAAAGACGGATATGAAATAATTTCAGAGCCCAGAATAACAGGCGACAGATATTATGAAAGTGTGATATCAGATTTTGAACACAACCTTATTGAATTAACAGTATAAAAATTAAAATATTTTTTATTGTAAAATAACTACTGGGGTATATAACTACTATGGAACAAAAAACAGCATTAGTACTTGAAGGTGGAGCAATGAGAGGCTTGTATTCAGCAGGTATTCTCGACGTTTTTATGGAAAATAATATAAATGTTGATGTTATATATGGAGTATCTGCAGGTGCGTTGTTCGGATTAAATTATAAATCCAGACAAATAGGGCGTGCGTTAAGATACAATTTAAAATATGCAAACGAAAAAAATTATATGGGTTGGTATTCGCTAATAACAACAGGAAATATAATGAATAGAGATTTTTGTTTTAATAAACTTGTATACGAATTAGATAAACTTGATTTTGAAACATACAAAAATAATCCCCTGGATTTTTATGCGGTTGTAACTAACTTACAAACAGGAAAAGCAGAATATATAAAAATTGATGATGCGGAAAAAGATATGGAATATTTTAGGGCATCAGGCTCAATGCCATTTGTATCAAAACCTGTAGAAATAAACGGAAATTTATATTTAGACGGAGCAATAGCAGATGCAGTGCCATTTAAAAAAGTTCTTGAAGAAAATTATGGAAAAGTTGTTGTTATATTAACCAGACCTTCAGGATATCGAAAGAAAAATTCACATTTACCTTACAAACTTGTTTACGGAAAGTTTCCAAATTTTATTGAAACTGCAAATAATTGTTGTAAAAGATATAATGAGACAATGGATTTAATAGAAAAATATGAAAATGAAAATAAGATTATTGTTCTGCGTCCATCTAAATTAGTTAAAGTAAAAAGAGTAGAAAAAAATAAAACTAAGTTACAAAATATATATGATTTAGGTGTTTTAGACTGTATAAACAACCTTGATAAAATAAAGGAATACCTTAACCAACCTTTAAAAAGCCTTAATTCTTGATAAAAAACCCTCTAAAATTCTTAGTTTTAAGCGGTTGGCGTTAATTTTTCACTTAAATATGCAATTGTTCTTGGAAAATGTTGTTGCAAATACTGTGTTCTTATACCAATTTCTCCTACGGTTTGGTAAGTATTTAACAGAGCATTTGTTTCTGCAATGGTTTCTATTCTTCCTCTTTTTTTGTTTCCCTTTACAGCTTCATCATTAATAAAGTAGCTAATATGTTCTCTTTCATTTGTAGGGAACTCTTTTAGGAAATTTTGTCTTTCATTTTCATAAATTTCTTTAAACTTTTTATCATCGCGTAATGAATCTTCAACAGC
>CADCPD010000057.1 GCA_902803265.1 uncultured bacterium
AAATCAAATTGCAGCCGGAGAAGTAATCGAAAGACCTTATTCGGTTGTAAAAGAATTGGTTGAGAATTCAATTGATGCAGGAGCAACAAAAATAAGCATTGATATTTCAAATGAATGCCGCAATATAAGAATTGCAGATAATGGTTCAGGTATTCATCCTGATGATATTATGCTTGCATTTTCAAAACACGCAACAAGTAAAATTCAAGACAGCAAAGATTTATACAATATTAATACCCTTGGATTTCGCGGAGAAGCTCTTTCAAGTATTATTTCCATTTCAAAAGTAACTTGTACAACAAGAACAAAAGATTTTGAGTACGGAACAAAGGTAGAATGTGAAAACAGTGAGGTTAAAACTGTTCAAACAGGTTGTGCAATCGGCACAATTATGAACATACAAGATTTATTTTATAACATTCCGGCTCGTTTAAAATTTTTAAAAAGTTCTAAAACAGAATTTTCATACATTCAAGAATTAATTCAAACAATAGCTTTGATTCATACAGATATTGCTTTTACACTAAAAAATGAAGACAAAACAATAATTGAAACAAATGGTTTAAATGATACATTGTCAACAGTTAAAGATGTTTATGCAAAAGATGCAGTAAATTATTTGAAAGAAGTTTTAAAAACAGATGATATAGCAAAAACAAAAATAAGCGGATATGTATCAACACCTGATTACACTCGTTCAAGTAAAAAGGGCTATTTTACCTACGTAAATTCAAGACCTGTAAAGTGCGCTGTTATGCAAAAAGCTATTGATATGGCTTATAAAAATATGATAGAAAAAAATAAATATCCTTTTGTAATTTTAAATCTTGAACTTCCGACTCAAGATGTTGATGTGAATGTTCATCCTACTAAAAAAGAAGTTCGGTATAAAAATACAAATCAAATATTTAGTTTTATCATTTCTGCAATCAAAATGGCTCTTGAAAATAGTATTGAAGTAAAAAATGAAGATTTTAACGAAGAAAATATTATTGAATTTACAAAATTAAAACAAGAAGACGAACAAAAAAATATCAATAAAGAATTTGAAGATATTTTTGTAAGCGATTTGCCAAAAGTTGAAATTACAGAAGTAAAAATAAAAACAACAGAACAATCAAATCATGAAAATCAATTAAAAATGAATATTGCGGTGGAAAAAAGCCCTCTTTTTTCAACAAATAAATATTCAAAACCTGTTTATGAACCTCAAACTAAAACTGAAGAAAATATAATAGGGCAATACAAAAAAACATATATCTTGATAGAAAAAGAAGACGGACTTGAAATAATAGATCAGCATATTGCAGCAGAACGATATATTTATGAAAGTTTAAAAGCACAAAAAACACCTGCTTCTCAAATTCTTTTTATATCTGATATTTTAGAAGTTTCACCAACTGAATATGAACTTTTAAAAGAAAATGCCGACAAATTTGAAAAATTTGGCTATGAAATAACTTTTCTGAATAATAATGAAATAACATTTAAGAAAATCCCTCAAATGTTATCTAAAGTGAATCCAAAAGACTTATTAACAGATATTTTAGACAATTTAAAAGGAAATTTAGACGGACTGGAAGAAAAAATTTTAATAACAACATCCTGTAAAGCCGCCATAAAAGCCGGAGACGAACTGACAATGTGGCAAATGCAGGAATTAATAAGAAATTGGAGAGGTTGTAAAGAACCATATACTTGTCCTCACGGAAGACCAATTTCAAAAATACTAAAACATAAAGATATAGCAGCATTTTTTAGCAGAAACAAATAAATTTTATGGAAAAATTAAATCTTACAACAATTTTATTTATAGGGCTTTCACTACTATTTATTATTTGCATAAGTGCAAGTTACAATATTTATTTGGATAAATATTCAAAAAAAACTTCTTATATATTGGAAAATAAAGACTATGAACTAAAAAATATTCAGGATGTATATAATTATTCCCAAAAAAATGTTTCGAAAAAAGATTATGAAAAATTTACCAAAAACTTGGATAAACAAAGTAAAAAAGAACTTGAGTTTATCATGGATAGATCTTTACTTATTTTAAATGCCAAAGACTTGGGACATAAATTTATCACCCCTTTTACAAATCGTCAAGCTAAAGATATAAAATATTTTTATAAATTCCTTAATTCAAAAAAAGAAATAAGTAAAGATATGATTCAATATGGAGCATATAATTTTCCAAACGATGAAATATTTGAACATGTTTTGTACAACAAATTGGGTTTAAAAAATATAAGAAATAAAAAGAAATTAAAAAATAAAGCAATCATTGATGCCAGAGCTTATATCGGAGAATCTTCCGTAATTTTAAGTGAATTTACTGATGATAAGGTTTATGCCTTTGAACCGGTGGATAAAAACTTTGAACTGCTTTTGAAAACTATTAAATTCAATGATTTAAATGAAAAAATTATACCTATAAAAATGTATTTGAGTGAAAAAAAGGGTGAAAAAATTCTCTACGCAGATAAAAAACTCAATGATAAAACAAAAACTAACAACAAAAAATATTTCGTTAATTCAACATCAATTGATAAATTTGTAAAAGAAAATAATTTAAAAATCGGAATAATAAAATGTGATATTAACGGAAATGAAATGAATCTTTTAAAAGGTGCTGAAAAAACTATCATTGAACAAAAACCTATTTTATTAATAAGCATATATCATAGTGGAAAAGATTTTTTTGAAATAAAAAAATGGCTGGAAGACTTAAACGTAAAGTATAAGTTTAAAATAATCAGAACAAAACCTGATGATATTTTGTATAAAACAGTATTAGTTGCAGATTAAAAAAGAAGGATTAAAAATCCTTCTTTTTTATTTTTATCTTTATAATATTTATAATCTTTTATTCTGATTTTTCTTCGGAAGATTCCTGATTTTCTTCACTATTATCATTGTTTTCATTTTCGTTTGTATTATTTTCTGAAACTTCTTCTGATACTTCGCTAACTTCAATAATCTCAGGAATATTTAAGATTGTTTTTTTCTTTTTCTTTTTATGTTTTTTCTTTTTACGAGGTGTTGTTTCATCTTGTTCAGATTCTGATGAAGAATTTTCATTTGTTTGTTCTTCAGAATTATTATCAGATTCAGAAGCTTCTTCATTTTCGTCTTCTATATCTTCACCATCATCATCATCTTCTTCTTCATCTTCATCGTATTCGTCTTCGTCTTCTTCTTCCATTTCTTCAAGAGCTTTAAGTTTTTCTTCAAGTTCTTTTTTAGCATCATCTTCAGCTTTTAATGCAGCTTCAATTTCTTCTTCTTCTTTTGCTCTTATAACAGGAATTGACAGCATCAATGCTATTGATTCTCCGTCGTTTTCAAAATTTAAATCCAAAGCTTCTTTATCCATTTCAACATATTTTGAAAGAAGATCTATTAATTCTCCTCTCATTCTTTCTAATAAAGCAGGATTTAAATTAGTTCTATCTTGCATCAAAACGAGCTTTAATCTGTTTCTTGCAACATTTTTTGATTCATCTGATGATTTTTCTGTATTAGAAAAAAAGCCTATTATTTTATTATAAAGTCCGGCAAATATATCTTTCATCCCCTACTCCCTATTATTCTTTTTCTTTTTTATTACTTACTATTTTTACCAAATAAATCCAAGAAAAATTTCTTAATTTTTGACATTAAATCTTGCGGCGCATCAATATCTAAAAATGGCACTTCTTCCCCAAGAATTCTTCTTGCTATATTTAGATAAGCTTGACCTGCAAGTGCTTTTTCATCATTAACTATAGGTTCACCTTTATTTGTTGATGTAATAATACCTGTATCTTCAGGTACAATACCTATAATATCGCATGATAAAATTTCTTGAACATCTTCAACACTCATCATATCATTTGTTTTAATCAAGTTTGGTCTTACTCTGTTAATTAAAAGTTTATGACTTTCAATGTGTTCTTTTGATTCTAAAAGACCAATAATTCTGTCTGCATCTCTAACAGCAGACATTTCAGGAGTTGTTACAACAATAGCTTCTGTTGCAGGAGTTGTTGCGTTTTCAAATCCTTGTTCAATCCCTGCAGGACAGTCTATTATTATATAATCATTTTCTTCTTTTAATTCATCACAAATTGTCTTTAATTGTTCACCAGTAATTGCGGTTTTATCTCTTGTCTGTGCAGCAGCAAGCAAGCATAAATTAGGATTTTTCTTATCTTTTACCAATGCTTGTTTTAATTTGCATCTTTCTTCAACAACATCAACTATTGTATATACAATTCTATTTTCTAATCCTAATAACAAATCCAGATTTCTCAAACCTAAATCTGTATCAATAAGAACAACTTTCTTACCTGTTCTTGCAAGTGCAGTACCAATATTTGCAGTTGTTGTAGTTTTACCTACACCGCCTTTTCCTGACGTTATTACTAATACTTTACCTGTCATTATTTCTCCTTATTTTCAAATGTAGTATTTATAACTATTTGGTTATTATCAATTCTTGCTTCTTCCGGCGTATAAGATGCTTCCCTTTGAATATAAGGGATATTTACAACATCCATACGTCTTGCATAGCAATTAGCAATTCTTAATTGAATACCGTTAAGTTTTAGAGCTCTTATAACGGCATTTTCATTACCTTTTGAGCCGGCATGAGCGATACCGCCCAACACCCCCCAAACACTAATATCACCTCTTGCTACAATTTCGCTTCCCGGATGTGCATCACCTATCAAAACAACATGTCCGTCATAAGTAACATTTTGTCCTGAACGTAAATTTTGTCTTAAATATAAAGTTGTCAATTTTGACAAATCTTCTGTATCAGATTCAGCAGTAATTATATCTCCAACTTCTAAAGATTCATATGCTTTTTTCTCTACCAAACCTTCTTCTGTTGCCAATTCATTGAAAGCTGTGTGATCTTCATTATTTTCAAAAAGAACGTCTGAATGATTAATTCCAAAATCACCTTCTTCAGGTTTTATCTCCGGAACTTCTATTTCATTTTTAAATTCTATTACTTGAATATTTACTTGTTGAGCAGCATTTTTTGTTTCTTCGTTATTTGAATCAATAAAATTTAAAGTACAATCCATAGATTCAATTAAAGCTTTTATACTTAACAACTGAGATTGATTTAAATTAACATCTTCAAGTTTTAAACAAATCTTCTTACCTTTTGTTTCCGGCATATCAAGTATTGTGCTTAATTCATATATAACTTCTGCGGCGTTTTTTGCATTACTTAAATTTACAATAAAGCCGTTTTCTACAAATCCGTTTTCTTCCAATTCATTATCCTTTCAATCTATTCACATGAGCAATAATATATTAAACATTTGTTAAGTTCAAGAAAAATTTATTCTTTTGTAGTATAAAACAAAAAGAGGATATAGAATATGATAACAATAGATAAAATTTACAAAGCTGCACAAGTATTAAAAGACAATATTAGAACAACAGATTTAATACCTGCACCAAATTTAAATACGAATAGTGAAATATATTTAAAATCAGAAAATTTACAATTGACAGGATCTTTTAAACTCAGAGGAGCGTTTTATAAAATATCAACTCTTTCAGAAGAAGAAAAAGAAAGAGGCATAATAGCTTGTTCTGCCGGAAATCATGCCCAAGGTGTTGCACTTTCAGCTAAAAAAGCAGGAATAAAAGCTACAATTTTTATTCCAAGTATCGCACCAATATCAAAAATAGAGGCAACAAGAAAATATGGTGCAGAAATAAAATTGATAGACGGAGTTTATGATGATGCATATAATGCAGCAATCAAATACCAAAAAGAAACGAATGCAATATTTATTCATCCGTTTGATGATGATGAAATAATTGCAGGACAAGGTACAATAGGTCTTGAATTAATGAATCAAATGCCTGATTTAGATGCCGTAATTGTTCCTATAGGAGGAGGCGGACTTATATCAGGAGTAGCGTTTGCAATAAAAACTTTAAATCCAAAATGTAAAGTTTACGGAGTTCAGGCACAGGGTGCAAAAAGTATGATTAATGCTCTTGAACATCATGAAATAGAAACTCTAAAATCGGTATCAACATTTGCAGATGGTATCGCAGTTAAAACACCCGGAGAAACAACTTTTGATATATGTTCAAAATACGTAGATGAAGTTGTATCAGTATCAGATGATGAAATTGCAACTGCAATATTAACGCTTATCGAACAACAAAAATTAATATCGGAAGGAGCAGGCGCAGTATCGGTTGCTGCTGCAATGTTTGATAAAGTACCAATAACAAAAAAGAAAACAGCTTGTATTGTTTCAGGCGGCAATATTGATGTAAATATTTTATCAAGAGTTATAAACAGAGGGCTTTTAACATCAGGCAGATTAACCGACTTAACAATTGAATTATTGGATAAACCGGGACAACTTAAAGAAGTTTCAACAATAATCGCCGACAAAGGAGCTAACGTAATAAAAGTAAGCCATAAACAAGGCGGCAAAGGAACAGATATTAACGGTTGTTTCTTAAATATATCTATGGAAACAAAAAATCACCAACATCTTGATGAAATAAAAACCGCATTTAAAAATGCCGGTTATAAGATTAGAGAAAATAAATAAGGAGTAAAAATGAAACAAGTTATTTATACAAAAAATGCACCGGAACCTATAGGTCCATATTCACAAGCCATATTAGTTAATGATACATTGTACGCATCAGGACAAATAGCAATAAATCCTGAAACAGGAGAATTTGCGGATGCCGATATAAAAACTCAGACTGAACAAGTTTGTAAAAACATCGAAGAAATATTAAAAGCTGCAGATATGACATTTGAAAATGTCATAAAAACAACTTGTTTTCTTGCTTTTATATCTGATTTTAAAAAATTTAATACAATATATGAAAAATATTTTGTATCGAATCCTGCAAGATCATGCATAGCAGCCAAAGAATTACCAAAGAATGCATTAGTTGAAATTGAGATTATAGCTGTAAAATAGACCATGCTAATATATAAAAAACCCATGCCCACAGGCATGGGTTTTTTAATGTTTTTACAAAAGTTAACAAAAAACGGGCAAAATAAAAATCATGGAAATTGGCAAGCTACATGGGTTTTCATGATTTAAAAGGCTAAAACCATGTAGACATCCATGTTTAAAACCAATACACATAGGCAAAAACTGGTCTTGTAGCATGTTTACATGGTATGTTGCGAATTGTGAATATAAGGCTCAAATTGGCTTGAAAATAGAACCTTAAGACATATAATGTTATTAAAGCAAGGTTAATAAAGCCTTGCGGGGTGGAGCTAAGCATGTAATCTGTACTCGTTGCATGCAGATTAATTAATAAAATATAACTTTGGAGGAAATATAAAGTGTTTAGAAGTCGTGATATGGGCAGAGCTGTAGCCGTAAGAAGATGGACACCAACTGCTTTAGAGTGTTATAAGAGAGGCTGCAACTGCGAAGGTTGTTTTTATAAAGATTTCTTTTCCGGATCCTCTCAAAAATGTCAAATGAAAGCTTCAGTACTTGAATTAGTTAGAGTTTTAGGCACTCCTGATGTTGAAATTCAACAAATTATTAATGACTAATTAACAATACAATTGATTTATTTTCATGTTTTTAATATTGTAGTTAGTGCAAAGAAGCATTTAAGTATTGGAGGTTTATTAAAATGCATATATACGTTAACGGCAGAAATATAGAAATAACAGACGCAATAAAAAGTTATGTAAAAGAAAAAATCGGTAAAGTTGCAACTCATTATGACCAAATTCATGGTATAGAAGTTGTTTTATCAGTTATTAAAAATCCTGCTGCTAATGAAAAACATATAGCTGAAGTTACTTGTAAATTAAATACAACTTCGATTCACTTAGAAGAAACTGCTGAATCTATGTATGCAAGTATTGATTTACTTTCAGACAAGCTTTTGAGACAAGTTCAAAAACATAAAGATAAAGCTTTAACATCAAAAGACAAAACTTCTTCAATCAGAATGGAATCAGCTCCTCAAGCTGAAGATGAAGAAGTAATCGTTGAAGTAAAAGCTATTGAAGATTAGTAAACGTTATTTTTATTTATGATTAACGGCAAAAAGATTATTGTAATAATGCCTGCTTATAATGCGGAAAAAACATTAAAGCAGACTTATGACGATATTTATCGTGATTTTGTAGACGAAATTATTTTGGTTGATGATTACTCCGGTGACAATACTGTAAATCTTGCAAAAGAACTGGGTATAAAAACAATTCAGCATTCGAAAAACAAAGGTTATGGAGCAAATCAAAAATCATGCTATAATGCAGCAATTGAAAACGG
>CADCPD010000058.1 GCA_902803265.1 uncultured bacterium
ACCTATCAAAACTTCAAATGCGGTAGCCTGCCTGTAGTCGCTTTGAATTGAACGACGAGATATAGGAACTTGCAAATTTCTTGCTCGTCTTATTAATTCAAGTTCTTGTTCGTTTAATAACGGTTCTATTATACGTAATGCTTCTGCTTGATATGATGCATTCACCTTTTTTGTCGTTAATTTATGAAGTTCCTTTGTGTTTTGAGTTAAAAATATTGTTTTTTCACGAATTTTTAACTCCCAAACCGCATCCCCTAAATGAGCATAATTTCTTAAGTTTAAATCTTCCATTGTTTAATTTTATCACATTTTAAAATTTTGGCTTGAATTGTTAAAAAATTTATTGGATAATCAATTTATGAAAAAATGGCTATTAATACTATGTTTACTATTTTTTTCAGCATTAAACTGTTTTGCTGAAAATTTGAATTCAGACATATATTTATTTTGCAACAATACAGGCATAGATAAATACAAATATGATATATTGATGGTTCAAGAACTCATTGTAAATGATTTACAACTTACAAAAGAACAGCGCAAAGATTTGGAAAACATATTTAATCTTTATATAGACGATTATTCTGTATTGGCAAACGATTTAGCCGAAAATAAAGAAGTTTATAAAAAAATGAAAAGTGACAAAACATCTTTTGGAGTAAAAAGAAAGCAAAAAAGAAAAATTAACGATATAAAAAAAGAAGTAAATAAATTACAAAACAAGATAATAAAAGAAACCTCAGGTATTTTAACTTCACAGCAAAAATCAAAATACAAAACTGTTATGAAAAGTGTTTTTAAATAAACCTTAGTTTATCAAGAATCTTGTTTTAAAATCAGAAAAATCTTTTTGAATAGGACCATCGACAAAATTTAAAATATTTCCGCCATGTATAATCTGAGCCCACATAGGTTTTGTTTTTATCATATATACAGGACCTGCTTGATTTATCCTATCATGTCCTATCATTCTTACTGTTTTTAAGTCTTCCCATCTTTCAACTCTTGAACAAAACGGATTTCTTCTAAATTTTTGATAATGAACTTCATCCTTAATTTCATCATATATATACCCATATATAAAATCTAAAAAATAACCTTTTTTTGTTTCATAAATGTTCTGTTGTATATTTTCTATATAATCAACAGAAAAACAATCATCACCATCTAATCTTGTAGTTACTAAATATTTTCTTGGTTCAATACATTCTTTCACTATTTCTGCTAAACTATTACAATATTTTTCGAATGTATCACCAAAATAAATTTTTATTTGAGGGCATAAATCTTTATATTTCAAGATTTTAGACATAAAAGGTTCTGGCGTGTCCTTATGAAAAAAGCATAACCATATAAAATTTTTATTAGTCTGTTTAATCATTGTTTTTAAGCAATAATTTTCAAAAAGTTCAAATCTTTTTTTTAACCAATCAATGTTTTTATATTGACCTACCGGCACTTGAGGATAAAATGTTGCATAATCTAAATTAAAGTGAGTAATAACCACATGTGTAAAATCAGATTGTTTTAGTTTCTTTCTAAAAAAAGGTATAAACATTTTTATTATTTCCAAAATTGCAGCAAAAGCTCTATAACAATTAACATAAAATGTTAGAGAAATTATAAATTGATTAATTTTTTAAGTCAATAATACGTCGCCATTCCTAACATGTTTAATTTAATAAAAAACTTATATTTTTGAAAGCACGATTGTAGTTTCTTAGTTTGTATCTTAATGATGTATTTAATCCGAGAGTTAGAATTACTAACAACGTGTATTCAAAACATTGCTTACGAAGTTTTTTCACATTAAATAAAATTTGTTTATCTTTTTTACTTAAAATGCTTAACGGCTCATTATTTAAAAAATCTTTTATTAAAATAAGGACTTTTTCAGAAATTTGAAACGTCATTTCATATTTTACGCTGTCAATAATTCTTGAAAGATAAAGCTTTTTATATTGTTCAAAAAGTCCTCTGGCACAAAATTCATCATAAATTTCTTTATATACTTTTAAAGAACTTTCTAATCTTTGTTCTCTATTTTTTGAACCTGAGCCTGATATTTGATATCTGTATGTTGATAAATTTTCATCTACAATTGATATTTTGTCAGCTATACACATTGATACCATATAAAATTTTAAATCATTAATAATTCTGGTTTCTGAATATTTAAGATTATTTTTTCTTATAAAATCTACCTTGTATAATTTGTTACAAGGACCCGGATTTATTATTTGAAATATATTTTCTATATCTTTAACGGAAAAAGTTTCTGTCTTTGGAATTTTTCTCATATCAAGACCTTTACCACCTGAAATTCTTCCCGTTAATATATCACAACGTTTAAACTTACAAATTGTTATATCAGCATCGGTTTTCTTGGCTTTGGTATATAATTTTTCCACCATATCTTTCTCATAAATATCATCTGCATCAATACAAATTACATATTCACCTTGAGCATTTTCGATACCGGTATTTCTTGCTATTCCCCCGCCTTGATTTTCCTGATAGATATATTTTATTCTATCATCATCGCTAATATACTTTTTTATAATTCTTCCGGTATCATCGGTTGAACCATCATCAACAAATATTATTTCAATGTCTTTTAGAGTTTGGTTCTTTAAATATAAAATTAATTCATCTATATATTCATCGCTATCATAACAAGGAACTACAACAGAAACTTTTGGCATAACGAGCTACTTCCTATATTCATCGTTAGCTTCTTTAATAACGGACAAAATATCATGTAATTTGCTGCCTTTAACAAATTCCGTAAATGATTTAACATCTTTTGAAAAACATTTCCCGCCATAACCGAATTTACCGTCAGGACCTGGAACTGATGTGTGTGGTGCGTTTATATAACCGCTTGATAGTGTTCCTTTTTTTACATTTTCATAATTACAATTATATTTTTGACAAAGTTCGTATATGCCGTTGAAAAAAGTAACCTTCACTGCGCCAAAAACATTATGAGAATACTTTGTAATTTCAGCTTCAAGATTATTCATTTCTATATAATGTTTACCTTTAAATATTTTAGATAAAAGTTCAATTTCACCTGTAAATATCATCGGCTGATTACAAAAATCTTCATATGCTGTTCGTTCAGTCAACATTTCAGGCATAAAATATATTTGTTTATTGAATTCTTTGCTTAAATTATCACAAGTTCCCGGCAACACAGTTGTTCTTATAAAAATTGGTTTGTTTGGAAGATTTGTTATTATAGATTTTAATAAAGTTAAATCCTGAGTACCATCAGACTCAGTAGGGATATGAATACTTATAAAAACAATATCTGCATTTGATAAATCATCATTAAAACCTTTTGGAGAATCAGAAATTAAAATATTACAGTCAGAATTATTTTCTTCCAACCATCTTTTCATCACTCCACCAATAACACCGCAGCCTACTATTCCTACATTTATTTTCATAAGCTATACCCCCAAAATAGGATATTATATGAAAATATTATTCTTAGTTTTAAACATAATTCCAAAATATATTTCCTTAAATAATTCAAAAATAGCAGAATTAAAACTCTTTTTTCTACATACTTTTATTTTCAAGAATTTAACCAAATTATTATATTATAAGTAAGGAAATAACTATATACAATGTAATACTATATTTTAGACAAATACATAAAACATCATAATAAACATGAAAGGTTAATTTTTTATTTAAAAACAACACTTAAACCAATATTTAAGTATAAATAAAAAAATCAATTGATATTTAATAGCCTACATCCTCAACATTTTACAGCAAATTATTATCTTTAATTATTTTTAATATGTCTTCCGGATGTATTGATTTCATACAAGGCGTAACCTTTTCACCTTCTTCTAATAATTTGCAGACTTTTTGTCCACATCCCTTGCATTCAATATTTGGTTCTGCCACATAACTTTGAATACAATATGGTTTTACTGTTTCTGCTGCCATAGAACCCAATATAGCCAAAACCTTTATATCAAGGGCAGAAGCTATATGCAACGGACCAGTATCACCGGATATAAATAAATCACTTAATGCATATAATGCTGTACTTTCTATCAATTCCATTTTTCCTGTTAAAATTACGGAATTTTTAATTGCCTCATACTGTTTATGCAGCTCTATTTCTTTGTTTGAGCCACAAATAAATATTGTTCCGCCATATTCATTAACAATAGAATTTCCAAGTTCTTTCCAATAATTATCTTCCCAAATACGACCTTGTCTGTCTAAATCGTTTGCTCCGCCGGGATTAAAAATAATCCAAGGTCGGGGATAGTTCTTAAATTGCTCCTGAATTTTGTTTTTCAATTCATCTTTAACAAATATTCTTAAGCTTTTTGGTTTTTCTATTTCACCAAAATTGTCTACTGCTGTATTATAAAAGCAATCTACCGCATGAACTCTGTTTTTGTTTCGTCTGATTATTTGTTTTGGAAACATAAAAAACATCATTATGTAATTTCTTATAGAATTACTTAACGGAAATACAGCATCATATCTTTGAAACATCAGACTTAATCCTTTAAAAATAAGATAAGGATAGTCATTTGCTCTATGACCTGTAAACCATATTACTTTATCAATATCGGGATTATTTTCTAATAAAGGCGTGATAAAATCAGAAGTCATAAAATGCACTATGCAGTTAGGATCAGCTCTTTTAATTGATTGAGCAAGCATTGTGGAATGTATTACATCTCCAATTGCACCCAACTTTATTATCAAAACTTTTTTTAACTTCTTTTTCTCTTCCATTAAAACGCTCATTTATGCTTGATACGAATTTATTATAACATAAGTTATTTTTAAAATTTAAAAAAAAACAAGTAAAAATAAATTTACAAAAAAGTTGTAAAGAAAGGCTTATTTTCCTTTAAATCCGATGAAAAATATATAAAATTATAAAGTTGCACGATTTTTAGGAGAAACATAAATGACAAACTTAAAAGACAAAATTTTTAATTTATTAAAAAATTCCGAAAATGTAGAAAATATTTTAAACGAATTATCAAAATATCGTGAGATTTTATTAAAAAACAATTCAAATCCTATTTTCAGTAATAATACTAAAAATAAAATTTTAGAAGAGTATAAAAATTTGGAAATTTTAGGTAAATCTTTGTATCGTTACAATATTTTAAAAGAAAATAATTTTACAGAGGAAGCAGAAAAAGAAAAAGCAAAAATATTAAAAGGTGGAATAAGCTATAATAACTATATTTGGAGCTCTGAGAATAATGAAAACACATGTGATGAATGTAGTTCATTAGACGGACAAATATTCGAAACAATGGACGATGTACCTGAAAGACCTCACCCTAATTGCAAATGCACTGTAGAAATTTTTGACGGAGATATTAATATTCCAATCGAAGATAATGAAGATGAACCTTGTGATATAATATACGAAATTGAGGCTATAATTAATGAAATAGATGCGGCAATAGAAGAAACAGAAAATTTTTCAACTGAAATTGAAACAGATATTCAAGATTTAGAAAATGATATATCACTAGTAGAAAATTTGATACAAGAAACAGAATTGATATTAGAAATTCTAATGGAAGAATATGAAAAGCACTTGCCCGATTGCGAAAATAATATAGATAATGATTATCAAGAGATGTATTCAAAAAAAACAGAATTACAAATATTACTAAAAGATATTTATGGATTATTAACATCTGCAAATGTATTTATTAATACTATTCAAATCTTTCTTTCAAATTATATTGAGCTTTTGTATAATGCTTATATCTTAAAAGAAAAAGAAATGGATAAATTTTATCATTCAAAAGCAAATTGTGAAGCGACACAAGAACTTGGGATTATAGGAAAAGAAGTTGCAACAACTTTAAGTGATTTTAAAGAAAAATATGACCAATATACTTATGTTCATACTCATAAAGTAACAATTGAAGAAGCTATTGCCGATTCAGAAAGAGATCAAGCAGCAAATAAATTAGGAAGAGAAAGAGGTCGTAAATATCCATATTGTGACTGCGCAACACTTATGCATGATTTATTACCTGATTATAAAAAATAACATAATCAATATAAAGAATTTATAATAGGTGCAGCAAAAACAAGCCATATTATTCCAAGGATAAATATTGAAATAGTATTAAAAAAAATAATTATACTATCTTTCATAGATTTATTCTTGGAAAAAGCTTTAATAAATAATGTGATAATCAGCAAAATTAAATTGATAGGCAATATTAATACTGCCATAGCAAAAGTTAATGGTAATATTATTTGTAATAATGGATTTATCTTAAAAAAAATATAACAAAACAACAAAATCAATATTAGTGCAAGTAAACTAAAACACATTATTGACGATATAACAAAACATTTATCAGTTTTATTTAATAATATTTTTTTCATATTTCCAAAATTAAACTCCTCATTAACACTATAAAATACAATAAAATTTGTCAATTAGCTACATGGCTAAAAATTAAAACATAGTAATTTATTATTAAATACATTTTTTTAAAAGCTTTTATTATGATACAATTTGTTTATGAAAAAAATTTTAGTTGTTGCGCCTCAATATGTCGGAGATAGTATTCTTGTTATTCCGTTTTTAAGAGAATTAAGAAAACATCATAATGATGCCGTAATTGATGTCGTAACCAAAAATACAGGCAAACTTGTTCTTTCCGTTTGTCCTTATGTAAATAATATTTTTAGTGAAAATGAATTAAAACAAAATTATTATGACAAAGCTTATGTTCTGAAACGTTCTTTATCAGCGGCTTTACTTGTAAAAAAATTAAAAATAAAAGATACAATCGGTTTTGGCGGACAATTCAGAGAATTCATTTTAAGAAAATGCGTAAAATATAAAGGCTTTGAAAAACATGAATTGGAACATTTTTTGGATGTCCTAACAGCCGATAAAATAAATATAGAAAGTAATAAATTAGAATATTGGACAAATGATGAAGACATCAAAATTGTACAAAAATATTTTAGTGAAAATAAAAAGAAGGCTCTTATTGTAACTTCATCTTCTACATACGTTAAAAACTGGACAGTTGAAGGATTTAACGATGCAATAAAATTTTTAAATGAAAACAATTATGAATGTTTTATCGTTGGAACAGAAAAAGAAAAAGATTATAATAATCAATTTATGAATGCAAAAAATTTATGCGGAGAATTAACTTTTAACCAAATTTCTGCACTCATAAGCCAAATGGATTTAGTTTTTGGAATTGATTCGGGTTTTTGCCATATGGCAGCAGCTTTTAATAAAAAAACTGTTGCTCTTTTCGGCTCAACTTCTTTGACTCAATGGAAATTACAGGGAGAAAATTCTCATACTTTGTCTTTAGATTTAAAATGTTCACCATGCAAAAAAGCTAAAAAGTGCAAAAATAACTTTAAATGTATGAAAGATTTTTCTTCTCAATTTGTGATAGGATATTTAAAAAACAAGGATATTATTTAATATTTATGAAAAAATTTTTCTTGAAAAATCTGTATAAAAAAATAATAAACATAGTATTTCATCCATTTTTAGGGATGAACATAAAACCTTTGGAATTTGAATTAAAAAAAGATGACAAATGCCTTGTTATTGCACCTCATCCTGATGACGAAAGTATCGGATGTGGTGGAATTATGTCAATTTATCCCGATAAATTTAAAGTGATTTGTCTTACTCATGGCAATGATGAACGCCGTAATGAATTTGAAAATGCAATGAATTACCTAAAAGTTAAACACGAAATTTTAAATTTTAAAGATAAGCATATTTCAGAAAATTACGATGAATTTTCAAAAATAGATTTTAGCGGTTTTAACTATATTTTTATTCCGTATATTTATGACCAACATAATGACCACAAAGCAATAAGTATACTGTTAAATAAATATTTTGAAAATAATAAAACTCAAAATAATGTAAAAATAGTTTTTTATGAAGTTTGGGCAGCTATGAATATGCCAAATTATTTTGTTGACATATCGGCAGTTGTTGAAAAGAAAAAAACTGCTATTAATTTTCATCAAAGCCAAGTAAATGAAAAAGATTACACGTCAAAGATTTTAGGACTAAATGAATATCGCGGAATGCTAAAAAATACCTTTGCATGTGAATGTTTTACAATTGTATCAGTTAATGATTTTCAAAAATTAATAAAACAGATTTAAAAACAGTTTAAAACAGCATTTGCAAATTTTTCCCAGCTGTATTCTTTGGATGTTTTATAAGCATTATGGCATAAATTATCATATTTTTCTGTATGATAAATTTTATACATTTTTTTCATCTTCAAAACAAAATCAAAGAAGGAACTTCTATTAAAAAGAATTCCGTTTTCATTATTTTTTATGATTTCTGCAACACCTGCCGTATTTGAAACAATACAAGGTTTGCCGCAGGACATTTCTTCTAAAACTACCAAACCAAAAGCTTCATTTTTACTTGGTAAAGTCAAACAGTCTATTTGTTTGTAAAAATCTATAATATCACTCATTGGCTGAACAAATTCTACTTTTTTCTTCAAACCTAAAATTTTGCTTATATTTTTCAAAATATTATTTTTAGAAATAACTTTTGCTTTAAATTTTCTACAACCTAGCACATTCAAAACAAATAAACCTAATAAAAATAATAATCCACCTTTATTTATAGAATTATTTGCAACACATCCAAAAATTATTTCTTCATTTTTTTGTATTTCAGGCATGTTTTCATATATTTGGTTACAAGCTAAATGACAAACGTGGACATTATTTGGATTAAGATTGTAATTTTTTACATAATCTTTTTTTATACTTTCAGAAACTGCAATATACTTATTATCAGCTCTTAAATTTTCAAACATTTTATCCTGTTTTTTTATTTTTTTACGACCAGCAATTCTTTTTATTATATTTAACGGAAACGGTTCATTTTCACATCTGTGTCTAAATGTTTGAGATTGAAGAACAGGATTATGGTTCATATATTCAAGAGAAAGTGTTAGCACAATATCAAAATCACCTTTTTTAACTTCTTCTTCAATGTTATTTATAAATCCTTCATATGTTGATGGATGTTCAACAGGAACAATGTTCATACCTTCAAGAGGTTTGAAATTATTTGGTAAACAAAATACAGTTAAATCAACATCAGAATTTTTTGCCAATTCTAAAATTAAATTTTTGCCTACAACACTTGCACCGCCGCTTTTTGCTCCGCCGGCAAACATCCAATCTATATCATAAGTTATTATTCCGACTTTTTTCATAATTAACTTAAATATCCATCTAAAATTTCATAAATTATTTGGTTTTTACCTTTGCAATCAACCCATTCTGACGCACACATTGTATGAAACCAAGATTTATCAAGATAATATTGTACAAGAGATTCTTGAATAACATTACCTTCCTGTTCATTTTCATTCGCAAGCCTGTTTTCTCTTATATTCCATAAAATGTCATCCGGCTTTGTAAATCTTTTTCTGTCGTATTTTCAATACAACGGATACCAGTTTCCACTGCCTGTATCTGCGCCTTCAACTTTTATTAAATTAAACTTTCTGTATCTTCTGAAATTTAATTTTTTATTTTTCAAATAAACATATTTATAAAAAGCAAAACCCGGCCATAAATACCAAATACCGCCTCTTTCCATTACTGCACCAAATAAATCTGTATTTTTCAGATAATCTTCGATATTTATTTCTTTTATCGGTAAAATATCGTGATCTAAAAATGCAAAATTATTTTTTCTGTTTTGAACAATATTTTTATAAATACGATTTAATGCTCTTCCGTGAGAATCGCTAAATCCGCTGGATTTTTCCGTACTTGTAACGTTTATATATGTTACATTATTTTCTTCACAAACTCTTTTTATTCCTTTTGCCTTTTCTTCATTATTTGAGTTATCACAAATTATATGGGTAAAAGAGCCTTTTAAAAATTTTTTAAATAGTTTTATCTGATAATTCACAATTAAAGGATTATTAAATGCAACAGTAATTAAATCAATAAACGTTTTTTCATTATAATCTGTTGAATAATATGGCTCTAAATCTATTTTTAAACAAGATAGCCTTTTAGATTCTGCTCTTTTTTGTCTTCTTATTTTTGTTTCTTCTCTTTTTTGTTTTAGTTTTTCAAAAAATTCTTTCATAGTTGTATTTTACAATAAAATAACATTCTTGCATAGAAGCGTTTTTTTTGATACTTTTAAGGTATGGATTCAAAGACTTTTTTAGTAATTAACTTATCTTGTTTTGGTGATGTTCTTTTAACTAATTCGTTATGCCAAAATTTAAAAATAAATTATCCGGATTCAAAAATTGTTTTTGTTGTAGATAAGCCTTTTGAAGATGTTGCAAAATATCAAAAAGATGTAGATGAAGTTTTAGTTTTTGATAAGTCGAAAACAAAAAGCTTTTTTAAACTTTTAAAATATGCCAAAAACTGTCCTTATAAAAGGAAAATAGACGCCTCTTTTGTTATTTATGGAAACACAAGGGGGCTTATTTTGTCAAAACTATTAGGAGCAAAAAAAATTGTTACGGGAGCTTTGAAAAAATCTCTTCTAATAAATACTCCTCAGCCAAAATGTTATATGGTTACTAGTGTTCAGAGAGCAAATGAATTTTTGGCGGAAGTAATAACAGAAAAAGAAAGTGAAAATTTACCGATTAGATTTTTGCCCAAAGATAGTGATTTAGAACTCAATATTGATAAAGAAAACTCAATTGCTCTTTGTTTAGAAGCAAATAATCAGGAAAAAGATTTGCCTATTGATATTGCTGTTGAATTAATTCAAAAATTGAATGAAGACGGTAAAAAACTTTATTTACTTGGTGCAGGAGAGAGCGCAAGTATTTATGCAAATGATTTAAGGTTAAATAACTGTAATTTCATTGATTTAACCAATAAAACAAATTTCAATGATTTAGCACAAGTTTTAAAACAAGTAAAAGGTTTGATCAGTATTGATACAGGAACAATGCATATGGCTTGTGCAGTTGATGCACCGGTTTTAGGAATATTTTTAAAACAAGATAACGTTGAAAAATGGGCACCTGATAAAAATTTATATAAATCAGATATCATAAGCAGCGATATTTCAGCAGAAAATATTATAAATAAGTTTTATGGGCTGGTGAATAATGGATAAAACGCACATAGACTATATTATTGTTGCGTGTTGTACTTGTTTAAGACCGCAAACGCTAAAAAAATCGCTTGAAACTTATAAAAATTTAAAAAAACCAAAAGATATCAAAGTTGATTTACTTGTTGTTGATAATGACAAAGAAGCTTCTGCATATGATGTTGCGGAAGAATTTGGAGCAATATATGTTGTTGAAGAAAATCGGGGAATTGCAAATGCAAGAAATCGAGTTTTAAAAGAGGCTGTTAATTTGGGAGCCAGCCATATTGCAATGTTTGATGATGATGGTCTTCTTGATGAAAATTGGCTTATTAATCATATAAATTTTTATAATAACAATGATGTAAATGTGGTTTCAGGTCCTCAATATACTCATTTTGAAAAAGATTATCCAAAATATATAACTCATAATAATATCTTTAAATCAAATACAACAAAAAAAGACGGACAAATTTTAAAAGCCTGCGCAACAAATAATGTTTTTATGCAACTTGATATTGTAAAGGATAAAAATATCTATTTTAATTCTGAAAAATATGTTTTTATGGGCGGAGAAGATGGAGATTTTTTCAGAAGAGTAACTGATGCAGGATTTATTTTAAAATTTAATAAAAATGCAATTGTGAAAGAATTAATAGAAGATAACCGAGCAAATATTAAATGGATTTTGGATAGATATTATTACAACGGATATTCTGGAGCATATTTAAAATTTGGAGAAAACAAAAATAACAAAAAGAAAATATTTTACTTATTGAAAACAATGTTGGTTTACGGAATTGATACAGCTTTAATTATTCCGTCACTGTTATTGGGTAAAACAGCGTATTACAATATGCTTGGAATGTCACTAAAAACAAAAGGTAAAATTGAAGGTGCTATTATTTCAAAACCGTTAAATTATTATGAGAAAGTCAGTGGTAAATAAGTGAAAAAGAAAATTTTAACAGTTATTTTAAATGATGTTATAAACACTGTTGGCGGTGCAATTACCGCTTTTTATAATTTTCAGAATATGCTTATTGAAAATAACTATGAAGTTTGCGGCCTTTTTAGTTCAAACAAATCAGACAAATTGTATACAAAAGAAAACGGCTTAAAACTTTATAATTTTCAAACTTATGATTTAAAAGATGTGGTAAAAAGTGAAAGCCCTGATTTAATAATCTTTTTCTATCCAAGAGATGTTTTAAAAACATTAGAAGATAATAAAATTTATGAAAACATCCCCAAAATCCTTATGAATCATACCCGTCCTGATTTTTATGTTGAATATGAAATGATAAAAGATAAAATAAAGGATTTTAAAGCTGTTCAAGTTCTTTTAGATTCTTTTAAAACAATGGTTAAACCGTACTATAACGGACCTGTTGTTGAAATAGGAAATGAAGTTCCTGCTTTTGAGGAAGAAAATAATGATAAAAAAGAAAATAAGAATATTATTTATCTGTCAAGAGTTGATGTCTGGAAAGGACAAGATTTTTTAATCAAATCATTTGCAAAAATCGCAAAAAAATATCCGGAGTGGAAACTGAATATTTATGGACAATTTGACCCTAAACGCTATAAAAAACATTTGTCAAAATTAATAAAAAAATATGGATTAGAAAATCAAGTATTTTTAAATGGTGCAACAAACGAGCCATACAAAAAATTAAAAGAAGCTGATTTTTGCGTATTTCCATCGTATTTTGAGGGTTTTGGATTAGGATTAGCAGAAGCTTTATCAAACGGATTGCCTGCCATTGGGTTTAAAGGGGCAACGGGAGTTAATGAACTCATAAAAGATAATGAAAACGGTTTTTTAGCAGAAGAAGATGAAAATGACTTTGCAGAAAGGATTGAATATTTAATAAATAATCGAGAAAAACGATTGGAAATGGGAATTAATGCCAAAAATTCCGTAAAAAAATATTCAAAAGAAATTATTGAACAAAAATGGTTAAACTTGATTGAAAAAGTTTTAAATAACGAAGAAATTCAAACAGATAATATTGAAAACTTTTTAAAATATGAATCTTTCTCAATTCAAAAGATTTATGATATTATGTATAAAAAAAGATGCTTGTCATTTATACAAAAACTTTTTTCAGTTTCAAATTTAGGCAAAGAAAAAATGGTTTGTATTTTTGGAATAAAATTCAAAATCAAAAGGATATAACATGAATTATAAATTAATAGACATGAATATATTTGGAGATGACAGAGGAAAACTGATATCGCTTGAGGGCAACAGTAATGTAATTCCTTTTGATATTAAACGTGTTTATTATATTTACGACACAGCACCGGACCAAGACAGAGGAATGCATGCACATAAAGAATTGGAACAAGTTATTGTTGCAATCGATGGAGCTTGTCAATTTATATTGGATGATGGTAAATCGAGAGAGAAAATATGGCTAAACACACCTGAAAAAGGCTTATATATTGGTAAAAACATGTGGAGAGAGATGAAACATTTTTCATACGGTTGCAAATTAATGGTTTTAGCAAGCACACATTACGATGAAAATGAATACATAAGAGATTACGACACCTTTTTAAAAGAGGTTAACGATTAACATTTACAAGGAAAATTTAATATGAAAGATATCGGAGGCTATTTTGAATTAGATATACCGGAGATTTCTGAAATCTATCATAAGGAAGCTTTGGCAATTAATTTTGCTAGGTATGGTTTAACGTATATTATAAATAATTACAACATAAAAGAATTATGGGTACCGTATTATACTTGTACTGAAGTTTGGAAAGCTCTTGAAAAAACTCATTGTAAAATAAAATTTTATAATACGGATAAAAATCTGCTTCCAGCTCAAGATTTTTCTCCCGATGATTTTATTTTATACACAAATTATTTTGGTATTTGCGCTCAAAACGTAAGAAATTTATGTAAAAAATACAAAAATGTTATCGTGGATAACGCTCAGGCATTTTATATGCCACATTGCGGATTTGCGGATATTTATTCTTGCCGAAAATTTTTTGGAGTCCCAGACGGAGGATATGTTTATTGTAATAACTCCAAAAATATCAAACTGGAACAGGATAAAAATTCTTATAAAAGATTTTCTCATTTATTAATGAGAGTGGAAGGTGGTTCCAATTTTGGATATTCAATGTTTAACCAAACAGAAAACTCATTTGATTCTTTTGACATAAAACTTATGTCCGAATTAACAACCAAACTTTTAAAATCTTTCGACTATGAAAAAATTAAAAATAATAGATTAAGTAATTTTAAATATTTATCCGATAGTCTTGACGAATATAATATGTTCAAATTTAATATTACAGAAGAAGATGTTCCTATGTATTATCCGTTTTTAACGGAAAATAAAGACTTACGTAAAGACTTGATATCAAATCACATATATTTGCAAGAATGTTGGAGAGATATTGAATCAAAATGTTCCCCAAATATGTACGAGATGTATTTAAAAAAGAATTTATACTTATTAATTATTGATCAGAGATATAATCTTGATGATATGAAAAAACAAGTAAATATTATTAAAAAGCATCTTAATACTGGATATATTTAGCCGTTTATTATATATCGGTTATGTATAAAAAGATTTAGGATAAAGATTATGTTAAAAATTTCGCTTGTTGTAACTTGTTTTAACCATGAAAAATATATAGATTTTCATATAAATAGTATTTTGGAACAACATTACGATAATATAGAAATAATATTTGTTGATGATTGTTCATCGGACAACACTGTTGAAAAGATAAAAAAATATAATGATAACAGAATTAAATTAATTGAACATCCATATAACATGGGAA
>CADCPD010000059.1 GCA_902803265.1 uncultured bacterium
CGCACAGGCACTGATGATGAGTGGAAAATAAAAGGCTCCGAACTTGCGGAGCCTGAAGCCAACCTATACCTGTGGGAACATAGGGAATAGGGAAAAGTTATGGTTTGATGTCAGTTAATAATTAAAGACTGTATTTGGTTCTATTCCACAAGGTAAGTTGTTTTAAAAATCTTCGTCCTTTAAGATTCGATAATCTAATTTTGAAATAAATTTTGTATATGATTTTTTTAATAAGCATGAGCGCAATTTATAGAATGCTTTTGCATATTTCTTTGCTGCAGGAAAGGATACGATTGTTAGGATAAAAACTATTATTATATAGGTAAGTAATTCAGCAAAAAATGTTTCTTTTGCTATATCTGAAATGAATTGACCTAAATAAAAGAGTATTTCTAAAATAAAATATAGTGTACCGCAAAATAAAATGGATATAGTAAAAACAATAACTGACGAATAAATTGAACACATCTTTTTTTTGTGTAATTTATTGTAATTTATAGCATTTCTTTTTTCTTTACGAATCTTATCTAGAATCTTAATGGCTTTGTCACCTTTTTGTATTTTCCGCTCTTTTTCTGCATTCATTGCAATAAAATCTTCAACATCCTTGTGTTTTAGAAAACAATCAATGACAGGAAAATCTTGTTGATTTATATCTTCGGGTCTTTTGTGTAATGTGTGAAGTTCGGTTAATTGTGATTTAAGTTCTTCAATGGATATTTTTCCTGTATCAGCTCTTGTTTGCAATTCCTCGTAGATTTTGTATATCTTGTCAGAAAGTTGAGTGGAAATGATAATTTTGGCTTGAATCAGTACATCAAAATTAATTGGCTTTGAATTCTGATTGCCGAGACCTTTATTCAGTTTAAACCAAAATTTGTTTATCAGAAAGTCTTCGTCTGTTGCTAAGAATTTATGTCCTATGTTTACAGAATCATCGTACGCAATATATTTGGCGAACGAAGTTTCTGTTAGCAACACGTGGTTGACGTTTGCAAAGTTTTGAAATGTGTTACATCCACGTATTTGATAAATTTTAGAATAGATGTTGAGAATGTAAAGGCATTTTTTTTCATCAAAACCAAATGCTTTATCTTCGATAGATTTTCGAATTCGATCAAGAAGTTCTGCGCTTACAAGATTATAGTTTGGATCGAGATCTATATTCTCCTCGATTATGGATAAATTTTGTAAATTCTGATATAATTTCGATTTCAATTCTATAACTTTACTCGGATCATCTTTGCAGTAATTATGAATGTATTCGTTAGCGCTGCTTTGAATTACTGGAATATTTTGGTTTTTTATTTCGCTTATAGCAGAAATGAAGAAATTTTCAATGATATCTTTTGTATCGGTAAAATATTTTAAAGATATTTGATTTCGAATCGAATTTAGTTCTTTAATGTAGTTTATTAATTCGATTGTTTTTTGTTTATGATAATCACCATTGAATCCGCAAATATTGAAAATGATTTCTGTATCGAGATATATAGTTAGTTTTGTTGGCCATCCGCTATTCTGTCCAATATTTGGGGAATATCTAATTCCTGTATATATAATAAGGCCTTCTTTTATTTCGTCAATTATATTTTTGATTGGATCATTTTGATGACTGAGAACGAATTCGGAAAATAAAACCTTTTCGGGGATGTTTTCGCCTAAGAGGAATTTTTTTAGTTTTTCAAATGCGTCGTCTTCTGATAAATTGAATTTTTTTTGTTTTAAGAAAGACTTAAGAGCGTCAATAACAGTAGCAACATCTTGTTGTTCTTTGTTTGCAAGATTGGGAATAGTGTTTACTGTAAAAGAAGTGTTTTGTACATAATATTTTTGAATAGATGTGTCTTGTTTGCAAAGATCCTTTAATCTTTTTTTTAAAGTCGTTTTGAAAACACTTTCGGGAATATCGAAATTGAATTTTGAACATACTGCGTCGTGTATCTGAGAAAGAGAGAAAATATAAAGATGATTGGAAAAAATCACGTTTTTTATAAATTCAGCAATAATGTCATAAATGTCTTTGTTTTCGTTGAATAATTTCTTAAAAATAGCGACTGATGCAAGTAATGAGATGTTGTTCTGTTTGTTCATGAAAAAAAATCCTTTTTTTACATTTTGTTGAAAGATGAATTTTTCAAATAATGGTCCTGATGTGGAATATGGCTTGGTCAAAAGTTGAAAAAGTTTTCGTGATAAAGCCTTTCTGAATTTTATCTAATATAATTAACTTGTTTGCAAATATCGAATTTTGCGATAAGAAAAATCTTATAATTTAGATACAATGGCAATTTGTTGCAAAAAAAGCCGCGATTTGTTCAATCGCGGCTGTTCTGTTGAAATTTTAGGGGGACTTACTTAATGGCGATTCGCTGAATAAGGTTTGCGGAACCTGCGTGGATGCGGACAACATAAAGGCCTTCGGCGATATTGCTTAAATTGATGGAGCTGCTTTCGGCTTTCCCGCTGAATACGGGGCGGCCCTGCATGTCAAAAAGTTCGATTTTGGCGGAGCTTGCTCCGGAAATGGA
>CADCPD010000060.1 GCA_902803265.1 uncultured bacterium
GTTAATGCGTGAAGTATCTTTGCTAAATTTTCACTGGTTAATCTCATGCCGGTAATTTATCTTTCTTTATGTTTATTAGTTTTGTTTAATTCGTTAATTCTATTACCCAGATTAGTTGTAATTAAGTCTATATCAATAATACAAGTTTTTAAGACTTCATTTAGAGTATATAACAACCCCTGACATCTATTTATTTCTTCAGGTTTTATTTTCTCTAATTTCCCAATAACATCACTAAAAAGAAGTTGAGTGTTATTTAAGATCGCACTTACATTCTCTAAATCATAAGGTATATTATCAAGATTAGACAAGCTCCAAATCTCTTCCAAATTTTCTCTAATAATACTCATTTCTTTACTTTTGTCTGTATAAATTGCATCAGCATCAAATACTTTGTTTAACATTTTTACCCCCTTTTTGTATTGTGTTGTAACTATTTGATAACGATTTATATTATTTAATAATATTTTACATTATTTGATAATATAATATAATTATTTAATTTAATTGTAAAGTGTTGAGTTTAGTTTGTTTACAAATGTTTATAATTATAGGATTGAAATTGTTATTATGTAGTTATATAATGTCATCAAACAGGAGTATATTATCAATGAATAACATAGAATTTGAATATTTTATTAAAGGTAAATTAGCTGAAAATGGATTAAATCTTACAAAGTTAGCAAAAATGTTAGGAACATCACATTCAAATGTATCTCAAAGATTAAAAAGAGGCTCGTTTGATTGTATAGAACTATATCATATAGCAGATTTACTTGGTTACAAAATAGAGTGGATAAAAAAGCAATAAAAAACCTCGTGGCCGGAAGCTACTAGTGGGAATACTCCCTGAGATCATCCATTTCCATATTTTGTATGGTATCCACAAGGTTATATACTATGGTAGCATAAGTTAATATAATTTTCAAATAAAATCAAAAAGGCTTGAAAAATTTAAAAAATGTGTCATAATGGTAGTGTAACTATACAGTTCGACTGTAAAATAACTGGATGTATGTCCGTAAAGTTATTCGTTACCAATATTGGCGGTTAAAACCGGATGTATGTCCGCAAGGTTTTGACCGCTTTTATATTGTCATAAGATTTGTTCATGATAGCATGAATTTATGGACAAATACAGCATATTAGAGTTTAGTAAAATATATAAAAGAGTTTTAGATATTGAAACCACATTAAAGCAAAAAATATTATTTGCTTTAACAAAAACATATCCTAAAAATGAATTTTCTAGATTAATTCCTTACTTGCAAAATAAAGTAAATCATAAAAAATATATCCTTAATAGTCGAGATAGAATTAATGATATTATTGCATCTAATAAATCTCAAAGTGATAAATTAACAAAATTTTTGAATATAGCATATTTGATTGATGTTTTAAATATTTTAACAGAATATAAGCAAATTCACAAAGACAAACTATTTAGAAGTAATTTTTACAACTTAATACCGGATTTTAATATTTTGAAACAACAAGTATCATCTTTAAATACTCTGCGCAACGCCATAATGCACTTTGATATAAAAACATATACAGAAAATAAAGCTATTTGGTTAGATACATTAACCTATTGGGAAAAATTACTTGATAGTCCTAATATGCAACCTATTCATGCCATATCACCAATAAAAAAACTTAATGTAGAAATGATTTTAAGATTATTGACAGAAAAATATCCGGAGTTATATTCTCTTAGTGATCGTTTAGTCTGTGATATGTTTGATGATGCGGCACTAATTAATAACTGGGATATAAGGGCTTTACCAGAATATTGGACAATTATTCGTAGATTGTACGCTTTAAAGTCAAAACAAATCAAATAATTGTTTGGGTTATATTTTATAAAATATCAATTTCTGATTTTATAGAAAACTTTTTGTGTTCGTTAAAATCTTTTGCTATATTCTTTTTCCCATCGGCATAAATCCAATTATGATTATATTTCCCCTTTGGATAATTAACCTTGTTTAAATCTCTTAAGGCTTCGGCTCTGTATTTGTTTATGAAATTTGTTGTTTTACCTTTTTTGGGGCGCCATTCTACAATTTTGTTATCTATTATTCGTGTTTGCGTTAATATTGCTTTTACTTTATTGCATACCGGACAAGTACATATTTCTAAAATGCGATCTTTGTATTTGTCATTTATCGGTAATTCTAATCTTTCATTAGATAAATTATAACGTCCGCAACAATATATGGCCAAGTTAAATACTCCTCATTCTTTTTCTATTTTATTCTATAAACTCTTCAATGCGCAAGGGTGTTAAAATAATTTTTAAAAATACCGGCATGATGTTTTATGCTTCTAAACCCTTTTTATATTCTTGAAGTTGAATTAACATTCTTTCAAGCATTTTTAAATTAAGTTTTGGCACTTCAAATTTAAACTGTGACGTTTCATTCAAATCAATGTAAAACATATTTTTATCAAGTTGTATTTTTTGAATTTCATCAAAACCTTTTTCAAAAACTTTATTTTTAAATTGAATATCATTTGATAAAGTTAATTTTTCATAATCTAACTTTAAATACAAGCAAGAATATGTTTTTTCAAAGTTATTTTTAGGAATAACAACAATACTGTTATTTCCGTTAATTCCAAGTTCAAAATTAAATTTCTCAATAACACTAATAAGAATAATAATTGCTAAAGATAAAATAAAAATTAAATTTAACATATTCTCTATATAACATAAATTTAAGGATTTTTCAATGGATAAAAGAAAAACATTTAGAACAGATCTTGTTATAGGTGGCAAAACAGATAATTCATTAAAAAAAATGAGAAATACTGTTTGTGGTCAATTAGCATATATAAAAAGAATGGCTGTTGGTGCATTCGGATTAACAGGAATAACAATGTCATTTAATACTGTAAGAAAGCAATTAAGTGACTGTGTGGAAAAAGCAAAAGCACAAAACGAAGCAGAAGTTAAATTAAGAA
>CADCPD010000061.1 GCA_902803265.1 uncultured bacterium
AAATTATGTGTAATTTTTTAAAAAAGAATTTAGAAGAATTTAAAAACTTTGCAATGCGCGGAAATGTTATGGATATGGCAATCGGTATCATTATCGGGGCTGCTTTCGGTAAAATTGTTAACTCTATGGTAGACGATATCATTATGCCGCCTTTAGGTTGGATTTTGGGCAGAGTTGATTTTACAAACCTATATTTAACACTACCTAATGCTGATGGAAAATTTGAACATTTTGCTTCTCTTGAAGCTGCTAAATCAGCAGGAGCAGTAACTATTAACTATGGTTTGTTTATAAATACTCTTATCAGTTTTCTTATCGTTGCTTTCGCTGTATTTGTACTTGTAAAAGCTATTAACAAACTTCAAGAAGCAGCTAAAAAACCTTGTGAAACAACAGAAGAAGAAGTTTGCACAACAAAACAATGCCCAAGATGTTTTTCTACAATAGATATAAAAGCAACAAAATGTCCTCATTGTACTGCTGATATCTAAGATAATGATTAATATTTATTAAAATTTCGTTCTTTTTATTTTAAAGTGATAAAATAAAATCAATAAATTACGGAGACTTTATAATGGGCGCAAATTCTGTATCAAATAACGGTCGAAAACCTGTTCAGAATAATTCTGAGACTAAAAAACCTCAAAATCCGGAAACATATATTTTGAGACAAAACGATGATGAATTACAGTCAGCCTTAAATGGAAACAGAAGAGCTTGGGAAGTTCAGGATTTTGAATCAAGTTCTCAATTGTTCGGAAATCCCCAAGCAACACGTGCGCAAAGTTCTTCTGAAATTTTCGGATTAGAAAAAAAGTCTCAAAAACAAACAACAGCAAAGGCTCAAAACAACAATACAAAACTTAAATCTCATATTGCTGATGTTATAAGGGATGACGAAGACAGAGGAGACTCAAGATATACTCCGGAACAAGTTTCTGACTTAATTGTGGAAACGTCAAAGAAATATGATGTAGACCCTCTACTTGTAGCTTCTATAGCAAAGCAAGAAACTCATTTTACACAAGAATTATCGGGTCGT
This sequence comes from uncultured bacterium, assembly GCA_902803265.1. GTDB lineage: Bacteria > Cyanobacteriota > Vampirovibrionia > Gastranaerophilales > Gastranaerophilaceae > UBA791. The sequence goes on from CADCPD010000061.1 coordinate 1,043, forward strand.
AACGGTAAAGGTATGATGCAGCTTACATCAATATCTCTTAAAGATATGTATCTTCGTTCTGACATATACGGAAAAGAAATAAAACCCCTTTTAGATAAATACGGTTCACCTGAAAAATTATTAAAAGCCGTAAAAAATAATATTGCTGTCAACATAGAAGTTGGAACAGCTTTACTCAGAAGAAAAATGCAAGACGCCAAAGGTAATCTTACAAGAGCACTTGAAAATTACAACGGTTCATCTCTGAAAGTTTCATATGCAAAAAGCGTTAAGCAACATTATTCAGCAATGAAAAAATAAAAATTTTAATTGATATTTTTTTTCACGATATAACCATTTTTCTGTAAACAAAAATTTTTAACAAAAACTTTATTTTCTTGATTATGTTTACAATTGACAAAAGGGTTATTATATTTTATATTATATAATTGAGGAAATAAATCACGATTAAAAAAGGGAGGGATTTATGCCAAGAACAAAGGCTAAAAGCACAGCAAAAACAAAAAAAGAGACTACTGTTGAAAAACTTGAAAAAGCATATAATTCAAGCAATTTAGTTGATAGTGTAGAATCTTTGGATTTACTTATAAAGAGAGTTAAAAAAGCTCAGGAGCAATATTCAACATACACACAAGAGCAAGTTGACGCAATATTCAAAGCAGCAGCAACTGCAGCAGATAAAGCAAGAATTCCGTTAGCAAAAATGGCAGTTGAAGATACCGGAATGGGTATTGTTGAAGATAAAATTATCAAAAACCATTTTGCAGCAGAATATATTTTTAATAAACACAAAAACGCAAAAACTTGCGGAATAATAAAAGAAGATAAGAATAACGGTATAAAAATAGTTGCAGAACCTTTAGGCGTTATTGCAGGTATAATTCCTACAACAAATCCTACTTCTACTGCAATTTTTAAATCATTAATTTGCTTAAAGACAAGAAATGCAATAGTATTTTCACCACATCCTAGAGCAAAAAAATCAACTATTGAAGCTGCAAAATTAGTACTTGAAGCAGCAGTAAAAGCAGGTGCACCAAAAGATATAATCGGATGGATTGATACTCCGTCTATGGAATTATCGAATGCACTTTTACACCACCCTGATATCAGTTGCATATTAGCAACAGGCGGCCCAGGAATGGTTAAAGCAGCATACTCATCAGGAAAACCAGCTCTTGGGGTAGGCCCTGGAAATGTTCCTGCAATAATTGATGAAACAGCAGACATAAAAATGGCAGTGTCATCGATTTTAATGTCAAAAACTTTTGATAACGGTATGATTTGCGCTTCTGAACAATCTGTAACTATCGTTAAAGATATTTATGACGAAGTAAAAAAAGAATTTGAGTACAGAGGAGCATACATTTTATCAGAAAAAGAATCTGAAAAATTAGCAAAATTCATCTTAACAGAAAACGGAACAGTAAACCCTGCAATAGTAGGACAGCCTGCTTATGAAATAGCTAAAATGTCAGGATTAAAAGTTCCTGAATCTGTAAAAGTATTGATTTCTGAAAGAAAAAAAGTTGAAAGTGATGATCCGTATGCTCACGAAAAATTGTCACCAATTTTGGCAATGTACAAAGCAAAAGATTATACTCAAGCAGTTGATATGGCTCACAACTTGGTACTTCTTGGAGGTGCAGGACATACAGCAGCTTTGTATACAGATTCAAGAACTCAAGAAAGAATTAATTACTTTGCGAAGAAAATTCCTACCTGCAGATTATTAATCAATTCTCCATCGTCTCAAGGCGGTATCGGTGATTTATATAACTTCAGATTAGAACCGTCATTGACACTTGGATGCGGTTCATGGGGCGGCAACTCTGTCAGCGGTAACGTTGGCGTTGAACATTTATTAAATTGTAAAACAGTTGCTGAAAGGAGAGAAAATATGCTTTGGTTTAAAGTTCCGCCAAAAGTTTACTTTAAAAGAGGTGCTACAGATTTAGCTTTAAGAGTTTTAAAAGACAAAAAACGTGCATTCATTGTTACAGACAGATTTTTATTTAATTCCGGTGCTATATATAACATTACAAATGTTTTGGATGAATTAAATATAGATTATCAAATATTCTTTGATGTAAAACCTGATCCTACATTATCAACAATTAATGAAGCATTATCAATATTAAGACCGTATGAGCCTGATTTAATTATCGCATTAGGTGGTGGTTCTCCGATGGATGCAGCAAAAATTATGTGGTTAATGTACGAACAGCCTGAAACAATCTTTGAAGATATTTCAATGAGATTTATGGATATCAGAAAAAGAATATGCCAAATCCCTGATTTAGGTAAAAAAGCAACAATGGTATGTATTCCAACAACATCAGGTACCGGTTCTGAAGTAACACCGTTTGCCATAATTACCGATGATAAGACTCACGTAAAATATGCAATAGCAGATTATGCATTAACACCAAACATGGCAATTATCGATCCAAACTTTGTTGACCATATGCCGAAAGGTTTAACTGCGGCATCAGGTATTGATGCATTAGTTCACGCTATTGAAGCTTATGTATCTTGTATGGCAACAAACTTCACTAATGCTCATGCATTAGAAGCTACAAAACAAGTATTCAGATATTTGGAACGTTCATACAAAGAAGGTGCTAATGACCCTGTTGCAAGAGAAAAAATGCACTATGCCGCAACAATTGCCGGTATGGCATTTGCAAACTCATTCTTAGGTTTGTGTCACTCAATGGCTCACAAATTAGGTGCAATGTTTAATGTTCCTCACGGTGTTGCCAATGCATTATTGATTCGTCAAGTTATAAAATTCAACGCTACAGACTGTCCTAAAAAACAAGCGACATTCTCTCAATACAAATATCCGAATGCAAAAACTAAATACGGACAAATTGCTGATGAACTTGGTTTAGGCGGAAAAAATGACGATGAAAAAGTTGAACGTTTAATAAACGAAGTTGACAGACTTATGAAATCTATTGATTTACCAAATTCAATAAAAGATTTTGGAGTTTCTAAAAAAGACTTTGAATCTAAACTTGACGAAATGGTAGAATTAGCTTTTGATGACCAATGTACAGGCGCAAATCCAGTTTATCCGTTGATGTCTGATATTAAAAAACTTTATATCGATGCTTATAACGGCACTGTATAAATATTTTTAAACACTTAAGTATTTACTAAGAAAGTTATAATTAAGACTTTCTTAGTAAATATAACTATGCTTATAAAAGAGGTTCAAATGAATATCCCTGAAAAAGTTATAAACAGATTAACTTTATACCATTATATACTTGAAGATTGTAATAATAATGAAGAAAATATATCCAGTACAAAAATTGCCGAATTACTGAATATAGATAATTCTCAAGTAAGAAAAGATATAAAATATCTTAATAATACAGGTAAATGCCGAGTTGGATATAATGTTCAGAAATTAAAATCAGCGATAGAAAAAGAACTTGGGTTTAAAAAAGAAAGAGATGCTTTTATTATCGGAGCGGGAAATTTAGGCTCGGCACTGGCAAAATTTGACAGTTTTAAAAACTATGGATTACAAGTTCTTGCAATGTTCGATAATGACCCTAAAAAAGTCGGGTTGTCAATAAACAACAAAGAAGTTTTTCACATATCAAAATTACCTGATTTAATTAAACGATTAAATGTAAATATAGCAATATTGACTGTACCCAGAGAATACGCAAAAGAAACGGCAAATTTTCTTGTAAAATCCGGAATAAAATATATCTGGAATTTTACACCATGCATACTTGACGTTCCTAAAAACGTCAAGGTGTGGAACGAAAACTTAATCGGAAGCTTCCTTCAGTTTATCAATAAGGATGAGATGTAATTAACAATACAAAATGTATTTCTATGCAGATGGTTTATAATTAGGATCATTCATCCTATTTATTTCTTCAAGAGCTTTATTAAGTTTTTTAGTTTCATAATCATCAGGAGCAGGCAAAGCTACATCACCCAATCCAGGGGCACCATTTGAATTTGGGATAAAGAAAGATAAGACATTTAGAGCCACTCTACCTGCGACTCTCCATCCTGACTCATTGTGTATTTCAGCTTCTGCATCAGCTCTTTCTCTCTCTTCGCGAATAGCTCTACCTCTTTCAACCTGTTCTTGGTTACGAACTTGATTTGTAAGATTATTATTTAAGTTCATAGAGAAATTTCTTGCTTCTTCGAGTCTTCTATTTTCTTCTGCTTCCGCAGCTTCTTTTGCAAGTTTTGCCTGACCTTGACTATACTTCACTGCTGCTTGTTCTGTTGTTTGCAAGCCTGATGTATCAATTTCACCATTTAAGGTAACATATTTAGGATCTTTTGAAGAACCTACAACTAAATCGCCATTTTGATTTACGTTTCCGTTTTCAATATTGCGTTGTTTTATCTCATCTGCTTTTTCTCTTAATTCTGACGCAGATGGTTTATAATTCGGGTCATTTCCGTGTTGAGCTTTTAGTTCCAAATCAGCATAATACTCCCATCCTTTATTATTTTGGACGGGAACATCAACCTGAACATCTGCTTGCGGTTTTTCTTCCGTTTCTGTAGTTTCTTTCATTTCTGACTTAGCAACTTCATCTTCTGCAAGTGCTATTTCAGCTTTTATTTCAGAATTTTCAGAATTTAATTTCACACTTTCTGTTTCTAAATCCGCACCGGTTTTTGCTAAATCTTCGCCAGTTTTCTCCAAATCCGATTTTTGAGAAGACAAAGCATCTTCTTGTTCTTTATATTCTTTAAAGGTATTTTCCAAATCTCCGATTTCATCCTCAATTGCAACTCTTTGTGCATCATCTTCACAAGAATCCAAACTAGCTTGCAATGAAGATAATTGACCCTCTACACCTGTACGCAACTTTTGTACATCTGCAAATTGACCGTCAACATCAGCTACTTCTTTCTGATTTGAGGCAATATCTTTCGTATTTTTATCTGTTTTAGAAACATTATCTGTTATATTTTGCTCATTAATGTTTAATTTACTTTGCAAAGACGCCAATAAAGATGCAGGATCCATACACATACACACAATTCTCCATGTTATTCAATATTTAACAAGTTTAATATCGGCAAAATCGCCAAAAGGCTTTAGTACTCCCATCCCATCATATCATATCATATCATATAGAGTATTATACTTGAATTTCAGCCATTCTAAGCTTACGTTTACAAAAATTAACACAACATATATAATAAGAATAAAAGGTTTAATAACAATGAAAATAACAGAATTTATAAAAAACTTATTTACATCAAAAATTTCGGATGAAGAAATCGCTCAACACGAGTGGGTACTTTGTCCAAAATGTAATGTAAATATTACAAAAGAAGATTTACAAGACAACGACATGATTTGTCCGAATTGTAAAACAAAAATTTCAAAAGAATAGCTATTTCATTGGTGGTACTATAAAATAATGAATCGTATATTCTCGAGGCATACCAAAGAAATTTCGAACAATGAATTTATATTCAACAGGTTCTATTATATAATCTTCGGGTAAATATGGACAAGATACTCTTGTGTATAATTTTGTCGAATTATAAGTTCTATCAACAATCATCGCTCCTGATTTTTTAAGATCTTCTGCATCTAGCCATGGATCTTTATATCCGTGAGTATCTAAAATTGTTTTCGGATGAGTATCACCATAAATAGTTAATGGTAATGTCCATTCAAGGTAACCGCCAACATACTTTATAGGAGTATCATATTTTTCTGCCCATGCCGCTTTTAAATCACCAAAAACATTAGCAACAGGATATCTGCTGCGATAATTTTGTTCAATAGAAAGTAACCCGCCTAAAGCTAAAAATATTATAAACATAACAATATAAGCAGATTTTAGAGTGAACAAAAATTCTTTTTTGGTTATATTTATAGGGAAAAAGTAAAATAACATAATTCCTGTTAAGAACCAAAATTCAAAACCCCATCTTGGACGCATGTTACCGCCTTCTATTAAACCCATTAACATGTGTAGAACAAATGGTCCAAGACCTAATAATAACAAAAACCATACGTCTTTTTTATCATAGTTTTCAAACATTGGTTTTATAGGAGATTTAAAAGTTTTCTTTAATAAAGCAAATATTATAAAGCAACCCGCGATAACTGAAATTTGCATTATCAAAAATAAAGATGGTGCAAATACATGACCAATCCACGACAGAGAAGTTAATTCTCCCTCAAAATACAAAAATGGGAAAAAATCATATTTAAAAAGCCATAAAATATGCGGTAAAAATATCACAAAAGCCAAAATAATTGAAAAATAGAAAAATCTGTTTTTGAAAACATCTCTTTTAAACCAACAAGCCCAAATAAACATAGGCAATATAAAAAATGCCGTCTGATATTTATTTAAAAAGCTTATACCTACAATTAAACCTAATTTAAACCAATCTTCAGCTTTATTTTCTTGCATACAGTTGTAGAAATAAAAAGCAATAGCAGGCAAAGTAAATAACAAAATAACATCAGGATTAAAACCATAATAACCTGTTATATAACTGTAAACCCAACAACCTTCAAGAATTATAACGGATAACATCGCACTGTTTTCATCAAGAAAATACTTTGCAAGACGATAAATATAAATAAAACCCGCTATAACAAAAGCCTGACTCATAAAATATATACAAAAATCTGATTTAAAAGGTAAATAAGCCAAATAAGTAAGCCAACCTGCAAGAGGAGGATGTTTAGGAGTTCCAAAATCATGTAATGACCCCCAATAAATACCTTCCAATGCATCTGTCGGCATTATTGTTCTTATCAAACCAACACCGGTCCAAACTACTAAATGGACTAATAAAAATATATAAAATAATCGTTTTTCGTCTTGTAAATTTTTCCAATAATTTATAAACATAGTAAAGTACATCCTATCAAAAACTAACTTAAAAATTTTACATCAAAAATTTGTATCAGCAAATTTTTTATCAAGATATCAATATTTTTCAGTTTATTTTCCTATACTCCAGCTAAATCCGGCTGTTAAAGAAATACCTGTTCTGCCGCCATTTGTCATCATTGCTTGAGCAAAGCCCGTAAATCTGTCTTTCCATTTTCTCTTAATAACAATTCCATATTGAATATACGGATCGATACTCATGCTTGGTAATGAAACATTATTTGCTTTAAATCGAGATTTATCCATTATATTCCAAATCATTGATATGCCTATGTAAGGCTGCCAGCCGTTTTTAAGATTTCCTATAAATTTAATTCCGGGTGCTATTTGTATTGCATTTATTGGATCAGAGGTAATTTTTACTCCTGCTGCATTTGTATAATCAAAAGTATTCACAAATGTATAACTCATTAAATAGTTTGGTTGAATTATAAATTTACCGCCTGCTAATTCCCAGTTATAACCTGTTTTTGAAGCTATACCTGTCGATAACATTGTAAAATCTTCATGACCATACATTGTACTTGTTTGTGCATTTGAAGCTCCTACGCTTGCTGTTAAACCTGTGAAGAAATTACCTTTGTAAAAATATCCACTGGCTCCAAGTTGTCCGCCGTTTTGATATACTGAAACTCCTTCATAACTTTGATGAGAACCGTTATATCCTACATATACCGAATATTGTGCATCCCAACCATGGCTAAGTTCAATTATTTCAGTATCACCGCCAAAGTAGCTGCCGTAACCTGTATTTTCTACAGTGCCGCCATTTGATACATCTACCTTTTCAAATACTGTATATGGTCTGAACCATAAACTTTTATGGTCCAACATAGATTGATTTGGATCATATGTTAATACTCCGCTGTTTGAAGCATATTTGTTTCTATACTTCATGGCCGTTCTTTCTTCTTTCGTCATCAACATAGTCATATCCATATTAGAAAATCCCATGTTATAACTGCTTAATTGGTTAAAATAACCTCCTAATTGTGCAGCATACACAGGTGCCAATGTTGACGGATTATAACTTCTGTAATCATCTGATGAACCTCTTGAAAGAATAAAATTTCCTTGATTATTAGCTTCATTATATCCCATGTTGTATTTGAATATAGGTGTCATTACAGTTGTATCTTTATAATTAACAGCAGCCAAAATATTTTGGTTATTATAGTCCGCTGATACAAAAGGTATAGTATATAACGCACCTTCAAGCGGTGTGTTGTTATTTGCAAAATTAACACTTAATACAAGATCATTTCCGTTTGTTAAAAAATCATTTTGATCATTAAAAACAAACTTATCCGCTTGTAATGTAGATAAATCAATATCAATTGCAGTTTTTAAGTCATCATTTAATGTAAGTTTTGATAAATAAATATCACTTGCAACGGAATTTGCTAAATTTAAAGTTCCGCCCCCTGATATCAATGCATTTGAGCCATCTGCAGATAAATAATTATCATTTGATATATTTAATACCCCTCCTGCAATTTGCCATATTGTATTAGTTGAAGTGTTGTTTAGATTTGTATAATCGGTTTGAGTGGAAACAAATACATTATCAACAAGATTAAAATTAACCTCATTTCCTTTTAAAATTACCTTGTTATCTGTGTTTGTATTAAAACCAATTATATCTCCATT
>CADCPD010000062.1 GCA_902803265.1 uncultured bacterium
TGGCGATGTTACAGCCTTTGAATTTGCTCTTGGAGCAGAAATTGATGTAAAATTCAATGATTGAATTGCAGAAATTTTCATAAACCTAACCTACTATTAACTACACACACTTATACTTTTATAAGTTTTTTTTCAAAAAAAAATTGCCTTATATAAGGCAATTTTTTTATCTTGTTACAAACGTTAATAGTGTCTGTTTAACAATTATGCAGCTAATCCTGTGATTTCTTTGTACAAATCCATGTATTTTTCTGCACTCACTTTCCAACTAAAGTCAGCTTTCATTGCATTCTTTTGCATTTCTTTAAATACTGGTTTGTTATGATAAACATTGATTGCGTAGTAAATTGCTTCTTTCATATCCCAAGAGTTATATCTCCAGAATTTAAATCCTGTTGCTTTGTCTTGAGGTGTACCAACTACTGTGTTGTCCAATCCTCCTGTTGCTCTAACGATTGGTAATGAACCATATCTCATTGCTATTAATTGGCTTAATCCGCAAGGTTCAAATTTTGAAGGCATTAAGAACATGTCAGAACCTGCATACATTAAATTGGCAAGGGATGCATCGTATCCGATATGAGCTCTTATATTAGCCGAATTATTTGAATGCCAAATTAAAAGATTTTCTAAATTTCCGTCGCCTGTTCCCAAGAAAATGAAATCTGCAGGAATCATTTTTAATTCATCTTCTGCAGCTCTTATTAAATCCAAGCCTTTTTGGTCAACAAGTCTTGAAACCATTGCAATAAGAGGTCTATCTTCTTTGTATTCCAAAGAAAAATGTTCCATAATTTTCTTTTTGTTTTCTTCTTTACCTTTTACGAAGCTTCTTAAATCATAATTTTTAGCAATATTTTTATCTGTTTTTGGATCAAAGACTGTATAATCAATACCATTTAAAATTCCAACAATTTTATGCGACTGCCAACGAAGTGTGTAATCCATGCCTTCACCAAATTCAGGAGTTAATATCTCTTCTGCATATTTTGGTGAAACAACAAGAATCTTGTCTGCGTAATTAATCGCGCCTTTTACCCAGTTAACTCTACCAAAGTGTTCAAGTCCAAACTCATTGTAAACTATATCTTTTCTCATATTTGCAAAATCTAATACATCGTCGAACCATATACCTTGGTATGCTAAGTTATGAATTTGGAATACAGATTTTGTATCTTTATAAAAATCATCATATCTGTAGTTGCTGTGTAAATATACAGGTATCATTGCTGTATGCCAATCATTTGTATGCATTACATCAGGCTTAAAGTTTAGTTTTTTGGCATATTCCATAACAGCTAATGAAAACGCAATGTATCTTTCGTGTTCATATCTTGGGTCAAGATATTTTGGATAAACTTCTTTAAAACAGCTGAAGTACCATTCATTTTCTACAAAAAATACATTTATATCTGTTCCGGGCATTTTGCATGTATGAAGTTTAAATTTTTGAGGATGATATTGGAAATCAATCCACATTTCTGAATTTTCAACTTCTTTTATTCCGAATTTATCTCTGTCTATTAAACCATGTAATGGTGTAAAGATTGCCATTTCTACTTTCTTTTCAAGATATTTTGGAAGACTGCCCATAACATCAGCCAGACCGCCAACTTATGAAAATGGTGCAACTTCTGCTGCTGCAAATAATACTTTCATTTTTTCTCTCCTTATATAATTTTTGTTATTATATCAAAATTTTTTTTATTAGTAAAATTTGTGATATAATTTAACTAAATTTATTGGGGTATGTTTTATGAATGTTATAAATGAATCTTTTGTTCTTGAAACTATTGATATGATAAGATTATATAATCTCGATATTAGAACAGTTACTCTTGCATTAAGTTTAAGGGATTGTATTACCGACGATATTAATAAATTGTGTGATAATATTTACAACAAAATTGTTAACTATGCGAAAAATCTTGTAAGTTTTGCAAATGATTTCGAAAATGAGTATTCAATACCTATTTGTAATAAAAGAATTTCAGTTACTCCAATATCCTTGATTGGTGAATCATGTAAAAATTATGATTATGTTAAAATTGCCAAAACCCTTGATGAAGCTGCAAAAGAAGTAAAAGTCGATTTTATTGGCGGTTTTTCGGCTCTTGTTGAAAAAGGTTGTACAAGGGGTGATGAAGCATTAATTGAAGCTATACCTGAAGCGCTTGCTTGTACTGATAAAGTTTGTTCATCGGTAAATCTTGCAAGTTCAAAAGCCGGTATTAATATGGATGCAATTTTAAAAATGTCAGGCATTATAAAAAATGCTGCTCGTTTGACTAAAAATCTTGATGGAATTGGAGCGGCAAAGCTTGTAAGTTTTTGTAATGTACCTGGTGATAATCCTTTTATGGCTGGTGCCTTTTGTGGTTATGGAGAACAAGAAGCAGCATTAAATGTGGGCGTTTCCGGACCCGGTGTTGTTCGTGCTGCAATTGACAGACTTGATAAACAAGCAGATATGAGTGAATTGGCAAATACAATAAAAAAAATTGCGTATAAGATTACTACAACCGGTGAACTTGTTGGGCGTGATATGGCTAAAAGATTGAATATACCTTTTGGTGTTGTAGATTTATCTCTTGCTCCTACTCCTGCTATTGGTGATTCTATTGCTGAAATTTTTAAGGCTATGGGATTGGAAGATGTTGGTGCCAATGGTACCGTTGCTGCATTAGCTATGCTAAATGATGCGGTTAAGAAAGGCGGCATAATGGCGAGTTCTCATGTTGGAGGTCTTTCAGGCGCGTTCATTCCTGTTTCTGAAGATGCAGGTATGATTGATGCTGCTAAATGCGGTCATCTAACTTTTGATAAACTTGAAGCAATGACTTCTGTATGTTCTGTTGGTCTTGATATGATTGCAATCCCAGGTGATACTTCTGAAGATGTAATTTCTGCAATAATTGCGGATGAAATGGCAATAGGAATGATTAATAAAAAAACTACTGCTGTTAGAATTATCCCTGTTCCGGATAAAAAAGTTGGTGATATTGTAAAATGGGGTGGTTTGCTTGGCGAAGCTCCTATAATGCCTGTTAATACGTTATCCGCTAAAAATTTTGTTAACAGAGGCGGCAGAATTCCTGCGCCTATACATAGTCTAAATAATTAAGGTAGAGTTATGGCAGATGATTTATACAAATATTCAAATATGTTAAGAGACTATATTACTGATGAGTTGTCAGGTCCTTCGAATAAAAATACTGATACTCACAGATATAATAATTTGAAAATATTTATGGATTTGGATAGATTTCCTATTCCTCATATATGTGTTAGGATTGGTATTTCTGAAGGCGTTTTTTCATTGGATTCTGGTTCTCTCATTTATGGTTCGCTTGGACAAGACCCAAAATATATTAAAAAGTGGTTGAAACGAGGAACTGTTTATACTGAGCTTTTGCAATTATGGAATATTGAACATATTAAAAAACAAAAAGAAGATCAGACTGAACGTGAGGATTTTTTAAAAGAAAAAAAAGAAAATCAAGATGACTTTTTTAAATAATATTTACATAATATTTGCATTTTAAATTTTTTATTTTATGATAATAATTGACCGCTTGTGCGGTGTATTTTAATATGAAAAAATAAGGAAATATAATTATGGGCATTAAAGGCAGAGTAGACAAAATGGTAGTTCTTGCTTGTGAAACTTGCAAAGAAAGAAA
>CADCPD010000063.1 GCA_902803265.1 uncultured bacterium
AACAGCTTCAGGCATTTCAGATCAAACATATGCTTTAATTGTACAAAAATATAATGCAAAACTTACTGAGGTGCAAAATACAAATGCAGCAATATCCCAACATAACTCTGATCCTGCAAATGTAAATAATATACAAGAATTTGTACAGGCACCAACGATTGTAGAATTTTTAAACAGTTATACAGGTGATGATATAGCGGCAGATCAAAAAACTGCATTTATAACTCAATATAATGCAGCTTATGGTGATGGTGAAAATGCAGGAAGACTTACATCTTCTTCTTCCGGTGTGTCTATTTATACAGATCTTAACGGTAATAAATACATTGGTGCAACAAAAGTTGTTGATGATAATAATAATGTTTCATGGAAAGAAATTACTGATATGAATAATCAAATAACAGCATATCAGAATGAAAAAGCACCTTATCAAACACAGTTAGCTAATTATAATGAAACAAAAGCAAACTTGACTCTTCAACAAAGTAATCTTGCTGATGAGCGTACTTCTGCTGCAGCAAAATCTGATGCTGATTATGCAAAAAGAAACGATTTATCTTTGTATTCTATAGCATTTAATGATATTAAAGCTCAAAATGCCGTAATAAATATCAATGGCGATGATGTTAATAATGGTAATATTCAGGGAAGTGGTAATTTTGTTATTGCATCTGCAGGATTAAAAGTTGATAACTATTCAACTCGTTCATTAATATTTAATGCAATAGATATGGGCGTTACTGATGCAAATTCAGGTCTTCAAATAAGTGGTAAGACATATTCAGAATTCTTAAATAAACCACAAGCACTAAATACATCATCTGCCGTTGCTTATAAATATAATATACCAGTGATTGTTAGTTTATTCCCTAAGGTAAAGGAAGTACCGACTTTTGCTTCTTTACCAACAGCCGGTGCTCATTATATTTCTCGTTCGTCTGGTCAAACTGCCGGTGTAGTAATCAATAACTATTATGATGTAAATCATCCGTTTGCAAGTACATTTGATATTCCACATCCGACAGATTTAGCTAATGTTATATTCCAAGGTACAACAGGAACAGGCGATATGTCTGTTTGGACAGAAAGTGGTTCAATATTATTTGCTTGTGATACAGTTGCAAATAGTAAATTGGATTTATACACACCAAATGGCAGTGTTATGACTTTCCTTCATAATAATAGTAATGATGCTGCATTTAATGTATCGGCAGACAGTAATATATATTCCGGTCAAGGTGTTCATATTATAGCAGATGCTGTTGATTTGAAAGGTAATATTAATATCGGTTATAAAAACCGCTCAATCAACATTACTGATAATATGCTTTTAGCTGAAAATTTAATTTTAGATCCTACATCAGGCGAAAAGAATTTGATAAATCTTGGCGGAAATGCAATTACTCCATATTTAAACGATGGTGTTGAATATGGTAACATCAAAGCTATTTATAAAGATAATCAAATTTATTTATATAATTTACCTGAAATTAATGATGGTGGCATAGAAATACTTGCAGTAAATAATAATATTGATTTAATAAATTCAACCGGAACTATTTCTTCAAATTTGAATTATGTAAATGGCTATTCTAATTTTGATATTGTGAATAACACAACAAAAACATTAAATATTGGTGATTTTGCAAATGTAAATAATGCTCCAAATTATAAAGTAGCAGGCTTAAATGTTGATAATATTAATAAAACAGAAACAGTAATATCAAGTGCAACTACAAATATTACTTCTGCCGGAGAAGTAGCTGTAAACGGAAAATTAAGACATAATGTATCAATATCAGGACTTGATTACCTTTTTGAATTAAATGGTGCACTAAATATCACATCAAATAAAGGTATAAGTATCTATGAACCATCTGACGGTGAAAATATATATTCTTCAGTAATTGCGGGAGGAAATATTACTCTTACAAATACAAATGCCGGAAATGTTTTGATTGACGGTAATGTAGAAAACAAAGGTCAATTTAAGATTATACAAGAAGATGCAGGAGATGTTCTTATTAATACTCTTATAAATCAGGAAAACGGTCTTGTATCTGTATTAAATACAAATAGTGGTGATATATTAATTGACAGAAAAGGTTCAATCACAAATGCAAATGGAAATATAAAAATTAAGAACGTAGGAACTTCTACTATTTATCAGGCAGGACCACTTACTGCAACAGGTGGAGAAGTTACTGTTGAGAATACAAGTGGTGCAATATACTCGTACTCTAATATCATAGGTACCAACAGCGTAGAAATTAATAATACGAGTGAGAACCTTATTATTGGTACAGGAGGTGAGGGAGCTGAAGCCTCTGACTATCAAATTATTGGTACAACAAGTGGTAATGTATATCTTTCAAACATAAACGGAAACTTAGTTTTAAGAAATAATGCCGTTATTGTTAACTTGAGCGAAAATGACGGAAATACAGATAACGGTATTAACATAGTTAACGTTCAGGCCTCAGACGCAAAAGCTATGTATCTTGACGGTTATATATTAAATACTGCCAGTGGAGATATTAATATTTTAAACTATGGTCAGGAAGAAGCTGTAATTGCCGGAGAAATAGTTAATACTGTCGGAAATATCAATATTTACAATGATAATGAAAGCTTAACTTTAAATGGCGAAATGTCTGCCGATAACGGTTCAATAACTATATTAAATTCAGGAACTGATGATTTACATTTCGATTTGTCAAGTAATATTGTAGCAAAGAATGATATTACAATCACAAATGAGGATGGAGGTCTGTTAAAAGTAGAAGGTATGATTACTTCTAAAACAGGTAATATATCTCTAACAAATTCAAATACTGATATGTTGATTGGCGAATATGCAACTGTAAATAATAATTATATTACTGCTGAAGCAGGTGATGTAACTATTAACCAAACAAACGGTAATTTAATGAACGTACTTGTTGATCCTGTAGCCGCTGCAAATCACCAAAACTCTGATATAGGCAATCCAAATCAGGCATACAAAACTCTTATTTCAGCTAAAAATGACTTAATAATTAACATTATTGACGGTAATATCGGTTCTGCTCCGGATGGTGCTGCAATAGGTACAAATGCAAGTTCGAGAGAATATACAGACTCAATAAACGTCAATGTTGAAGGAACAATTACCGCAACTGCCAAAAACCTTAATGATGACCAAATAAGAGTTATTAATCTTCGTTCAAAAGAATCTGATATGAACATAAAGAAAATTGATGTTGATGGTGATTTATTACTTACAGCTGCAGATTGGAAACAAGCTGATAACGTAAATGGTTCTGACGATCCTGAATATTATATAGGATATTCAATTAGCAATGCTGCAGATGCCGGAGATTACGCAATAACAGCTCAAAATGTTTCTATCATTTCAAGTAATGAAATAGGCGCAGAAGATAATAAATTAACTATTCTTCAGGATAAACTCGGAAATGAATATTCAACGTTAAATACATTTGCTGAAAAATCAATATACTTTGACGGTGCGTCAAATGATCCAAATAATAATCTTGCTATCGGAACAATGCGTACAAAAACAGCAGACAGCGTAGTAGGTATTGAATTAAATTCTGATGCCAATATTGATACAATAATGACAGGCGGAAGTATTAATATTAAACAAAAAGCAAAAGATTTAACAATTAATACGATTTCTATGTACGGAAATAATGATGTTCCGGGTTATGATAACGCAGAAGATATCTTATATCCGCATGACAGATTAGGAGCAACTGCTGGAGGAAATGGCAGAATAGTATTAAAAGCCTTAGATGCTTACGCAAACGGAGGTTCTGATTCAAGCATTGTTGTTAATGAGGCATATGTTCTAGGTCTTGGCTCAGAGCTTTCTGATGTTGAATTAAAAGGTGATAATATCGTATTCAACGCAATATCAAAATCAGGTATGTCTGATAATTCAGTAGTATTTGATATACAAGGTGTTTCTCAAGATGAAGTAAGTACAGTTGCAAATGCAACAAGAACAGATTATAAAAATGCAGGAGGACATTATTTAGCAAGTAATGCAGATTTAAATATTGAAACAGATTCAGCTAATAACCACGGTGCAATATTAAATACAATATATGCAAATAAAGCCGAAGTTAAAACTAATAATACTGTTTTGAAAGTTAATGAAGGCTTCATTGATGAATACGCGACATTTGTAAATGGTAATCTCAATGCAGCAGGATATAATCACATTGCAGTTGTTAATAACAGAACAAAAGCAATCGTTTCTCCACATTATCAAATGTATACAAAGAGAACGGGTGATTTTAAAATGGGAATGGACGGAACAATCATATTGACAACTGATGCTCCGGTTGTTCATTATAATCCTGATTTGACAGTAAACGGTTTCCATAACGAAAACAGCTTTACAAGATTAACATTAAAAGAAAATATAGTTCAACAAACAGCAAAAGAATTATATAAAACTTCACCTGCGCCTAATGCAGCAGCACAAAAAGTTCCGAATGTTAAACTTGATACAAGCAATATAATATCAGAAGAAATTAATAATTATGCAATGTCACATTCGGAAAATGAAGATTCCACAGAATATAAAAATTTATCAACAAAAGAAGAAGAAAATATAGGAGGATAAAAAAATGAAAAAAACTATTTTAACAGCAGCAATTATATTAGGATTATCAGGCATGAATGCAGCCTTTGCCGAAACTAAGATTGCAATAGTAGATGTACAAGCAGTAGTTGCTCAATCACAACAAGTAAAAGCACTAAAGAAAGAACAACAAGCAAAAATTCAAGATTTGGAAAAATGGCTAAAAACCGTAAATGAAGATGTTGCAAAACAACAAACAGATGAAGGCAAACAAAAATTAACTAAAAAATATAATGCCGAATTTGCAAAGAAAAAAGAAACAATAGTAAAAGACTATACTGCAAGATTACAAGTGATAGAAAAGAGTATATCAGATACAATAGCTCAACAAGCAAGAGCTAAAGGTTATGATATGGTAATATCAAAAGGAATGGTCTTATATGGCGGAGATGATATAACTGCCGATATAACAAAAGTTGTAAAATAATAGAATACTTTATATTGAACTTAAAAAAGAACGTTGATAACACTATCAACGTTCTTTTTTGGAATTTTTAGTATCAAATTTTATTTTAGTATATATTTACTAGCATTAAGGTACTTTGTTGTGAAGAAGCTTCCATTTGGATATCTGCATTTGTTTTTGCCCAATTTACATATTCTTTTTCATTAAAATCACAAGAGATAAAAAGCCAGTAAGAACCTTTTTGTAAATTATTCAATAACATTGAAGTTGTTTCTTTTTTTGTTTTGTCAGGTTTTATAGATTCTATATTATTTTTTAACCTAAAAAAACTATTATAGTAAAAATAATCTGTATCAGAGCCTTCACTTATTACAATAGTATCTCTATTTGTAATAAACTTTGACATAATAAACATCAGTTCTCTTGCCAAGTAGCCTTTATTCATATCAGAAGATTTAATAAAATTAAAAGCAAAAATAAAATGAGGAATCAATAATAATGATACTATAACACCTCCAATATAAGCTTTTTTAGTATCTATTATTTTTGCAATATAAAAAATTATAATTGGGATTAAAAATATTATCATTCTTGTAGAGAAAGGATAAAAATTTAACATAGATGTAAAGATTAAACTAACAAAAATCAAAACAGAAATTTGAACAAATAAAATTTCAGATTTTTTTAAAAATATAATAAATCCTGCAATAATAGCCAATTTTACAAGCCATAAAGGAAAATGATTTAGACCTACAAAAAAGTAATGAAAATTATCATTAGCTAATTGATAAAAGTTAGAAAAATCTGATTTTACAAAGCTATTATTCCAAAAACTAATCATTCCGTTTTGATTTTGAGAATAAGCTTTTGCTACAAATAAACTAAGGTACATAAATATACTAAATAGTGGTAATGTTAAAAGAGAAATAAAGAATCTTGGATTTTCTTTTTTTAAGATTATAGTTAAAAATCCTGCTATGATTGCAAATACACAACCAAAAGAAAACCAAGGTAGAATTGCCAAAATTAATCCATATAAAAATATTTGTTTTAAACTTATTGTTTTAAAATCAATGTTTAAAAATATAAATATTGTAACTAAATTTGTGAAGACATCTAAACTATAAGGTTTAAACTCTAAACTGTAATATATTAATACGGGATTTAAAGCAATAAAACTGATTCCTGCAAGAATTGACCACTTTGACTTAAATAACTTTTTGCATACAAAATAAGACATTACTACAGATAAATTACCAAAAATAAATGGTAAAAATCTCAATACCATATCACATTTATAAACGTGGCTATATGAATCTGTTATAATAACAAAAATTTTGGTAAAAACTAGGAATAGAGGTGGTGCTATCTGTAAAAATTCTAATTTATCAAAAAGTTCTATATACCTTTTGTTCAAAATATTCCATCCTAAAGCTGTTTCATCATGCCATAGTGATGGATTTGCAAAGTAACCTTTACATCTTAATATAAATCCTAGAGCTAAAATAAACCACAGCAATATATAATAAATATTTTTTCTTAAAAATTTAATCATTGCTTATCACTATCATATACGGTATTTTACCACAAATTTAGTTTGAATATGAAGAAGCGAGCATGGAATAAATTCAAAGACAACTCTCAAGAGTTCAAACAGATTAGATAATTTATACACAAATAAATTTATCGCTATAATTTAAAAGGAATATAAGTTTGTCAATAATTAAATATGCATATTCTAAGGGCGAAAATTTTAAAGAAAATTAATAAAAATTTGGAAAAAGCGATATAGCTTGTAGCCAAAATTAAAATTTGACAATACATACTTACAATAGAACTTTTATAATGTAAAATACTAATAATGAAAGTTGAAATAGAAACTGTTAATTGGAATAAAGATAAAGGACAAATGTCTTCCCTGCTTAATGAATTGCCAAAATGGCGATTGGAAAAATCTTTGTCTTTTCATTTTGATATTGATAAATATTTATGTGTAAAATCTTTCTTTTTATTGAAAAAAATGCTTCTTCAAGAATATCAACTTAAAGATATTCCGCAATTTTCTTATGGAGAAAATTGCAAACCGTATTTCAAAGAATATCCGAATATTCATTTTAATATTAGTCATTGTAAAACTGGAATTGCCTGTGTTGTGAACAATACTCCGGTTGGAATAGATATTGAACAACTACATTTTGACAAAGTTGTTGCTGAAAATATTTTGTCTCAAAAAGAGTTACAAATTGTGCAAAATTCAGAGTTCCCTGAAAAAGAATTTATTAAATACTGGACAATGAAAGAAAGCTATTTAAAACTATTGGGAATTGGAATAAAGGATGATATGAAAAATATTTTAGATAAATGCGCTGATGAAGTTGAATTTAAAACGTATGTTGATGAAAACAGTTCTTTTGTAACAACGGTTGCGTTTAATAAAAATAAAGAATAAAATATTTATAATACGGAGAGAACAGTATAACTGAAAGATAAAGCAATGAATTGGATTAAAAAAATATTAGAAAAACATTTGGCACAAACTCCAAACCATAAATTTTTGTATGATGAACAAACAAGTTTAACTTTTAAGCAGGTTTATGATTTATCTGGTAAAGTCTATGCTTATTTAAAAGCTAATGGAATTGGCAAAGAAGATTTTGTGCTTATTAATCTGACAAGAGGAGTAAATCCTTATATTGCACTTATAGGGGTATTGCGTGCAGGAGCTGCATTTATTCTTACAGAAAATACAGATCCTCCGGAAAGAATTAAGTATATTTACAATAATTGTTCCTGTAAATTAGAAATAAACGATACTGTTTGGCAATCAATTTTAAAAACAGAACCCCTTGACGGATATGAAAATATTGATGAACATGATGCAGCTTATGCCGTTTATACTTCGGGTACAACAGGAAATCCAAAAGGTGTAATACATGAGTATGGAAATTTAAAAGAAAATTACGACTCTCACTTTTATCAAGGAAAATTTATTTTTGAAAAAAATGATAAAGTCGCAATTACCGCTCCTTTATCTTCAATTGCATCAATATTAATCTTTCTGGCTCCGTTTGCTGTTGAAGAACCAGAAATACATATAATATCAAGAGAGACTGTAAAATCACAACTTGAATTAAAAACTTATTTATCTGAAAAACAAATAACAAGTTTATTTATGACACCGTCTTATCTTCGTCTTTTTTCTGCAGATTTTAGTTCATCTTTAAAAACAATAATTATGGGTGCTGAATCTGCTAATGGCGTAGTGCTACCTAAAAATATAACAGTTTACAATTCTTATGCAATGAGTGAAAGCGGATTTGCTGTTTGTCTTTTAAAACTTGATAAAACAACTGATATCTATCCGATAGGTCGTAATCAGTTTAATAAAAATATTTATCTTTTAGATCAGGACGGTAAAGAAGTTAAAGACGGAGAAACTGGTGAAATTTGTTTTGACAGTCCTTTCGTTCGTGGATATATAAATCTTTCGGAAAATACAGCTTTTCAAAATGGTATTTATCATACTAACGATTTGGCGAAAAAACTTTCTGACGGTAACTTTGTAATAGTAGGCAGAAAAAATGATACGATAAAAATTTATGGTAATAGAGTTGAACCTGCTGAAATAGAAACTGTTATTAAGCACGAGTTGAATATTGAATGGTGTGCGGTTAAATATTTTAAAGAAGATGATTTTGAATATCTTGCTGCTTATTATACGGATGATATTCCTAACATAGATACCAAGATCATAAGAGAAAAACTTTCTCTAAAATTACCTTCTTATATGCTTCCACAACATTTTGTTAAAATTGATGAAATTCCTGTTAATAAAACAGGAAAATTTGACAGAAAAGCATTGCCAAAACCGGAACTAAAATCAGAAGAAATAGTACTACCGGAGACAGAATTTGAAAAACAAATATATGAAATAGTATCAAAAGAACTAAAAACAAAAGCCTTTGGAGTAACTACAAACCTAATATCAATGGGCTTAACCTCAATAAAAGCGATAAAGATATCAGCATTGATAAAACAAAATATGAATTGTTCAGTATCAACGGGAGATATATTGTCAATACCATATATTAGAGAATGGGAACAATTAATAGAAAAAGAATCAGAAAAAATAGAGCGATATGAAGAACAAAAAACATATCCTCTAACATCAAATCAACTTGGGATATACATAGACTGGAAAAGAGATCAGAACAGTTTACAATACAATCTGCCAACAGCATTAAAACTGTCTAATGTAGAAGCAGAAAAATTATTCAAAATATTAAAAGATATTGTAAAATTACATCCATATTTCAAAGTACATTTTAAAGAAACAGAAAACGGAGAAGTAGTACAGGAAAGAAGAGATAACGAACAAATAAATATTATCTTTGAAAAAATAGAAACAGAACCTGATAAAGAATTTTTCCAAAAAAGAATAAGACCGTTTAATTTATTAAAAGATGATTTAGCAAGATTTGAAATATATTATACAGAAAATACAACATATGTATTTATAGATGTTCATCACATAATCTTTGACGGAATATCCCTAAACGTATTACTGACAGAAATCAGAAATACATATATGGGACAAAATTTGGAATTAGAAAAAGCAACAGCCTTTGACTATTCTTTATTCTATAAAAACTGGCTAAATTCAGAAGGATGTAAAAAATCAGAAGAATATTTTAAAGAGCTTATTAAAGATACAGATTCTTTTATGTATCCAACACAAAAAACACAAGCATCTTACAAATGTGAAAGGATATTAGGAAAAGTTTCCAAAAAAGAAATACATGAATACTGTTTAAAAACAGGAATAACAGAAAATGCGTTTTTTGCAACAGTATTATGTCAGGTTTTCCACAGAATCGGAAGAACAGAAACTATACAAATATCAACAATATCAAATGGTCGAAGCGTAGAAGAACTGCAAAACAGTATAGGTATGTTTGTGCAGACAGTACCATTAGTAAGCCGTTGTTCAACAGGAAACATTTCAAATATTTTTAAAACAATACAAGAGCAAGTTATTTCAACAATAAAAAATGAGAAATACCCATATACTGAACTTGTAGAAAAATATGGAATAAAACCAAATATATTGTATGCATATCAAGGGGAAGTAATAACTTCAAAATTAGAAAGAATAGAACTTGATTTAAAAAATGCAAAAGTACCATTAGTGATAAATATTAGACCGGATAGAGATATCTACAGCTTGTTATTTGAATATGATGACGGACTTTATACAGAAGAAGAGATAACAAATCTATGTAATTGTGTAATAAATTTTGCAAATAATGTTATATCAAAATCAAAAGAAACAGAGATACAAACAGTACCGTTAGTATCGGAAGAAGAAGCGAAAGACCTAATAACATTGGGGACAGGCGAAAAGATTGATTATGATAAAACAAAGACATTTGTTGATATATTTCTTGAACAGGTAAAACAAAATCCTGATAAAACGGCAATAGTTGATTACAAGAGTACAATAACATATCGTGATTTAGATAAACACTCTAATGTAATAGCAGAAGAATTAACAAAACTAGGAGTAAAAGCGAATGATTTTGTAGTCGTAAAATTACCGAGAATAAAAGAGTTTATGGTATCAGTAATCGGAATATGGAAAGCAGGAGCTGCATATTTACCGATAGATAAGGAATATCCTGAAGACAGAATCAAGTATATGATAGAAGATTCGGATTCAAAAGTAATAATAGATGAAGAATTTATATCGAATATTGATTTTAGCAAGGAAGCTACACCAATAAATCAGACAACACCTGATAACAACGCATATATGATATATACATCAGGTTCAACAGGTAAACCAAAAGGGGTTATGATAAATCATTCAAATCTGTTTGCATTTATAGTTTGGCATTCAAATGTTGTAAACTTAAAATCTCAGGATAATATGGCAGAACACGCAAGTTTCAGTTTTGACGGATCTTGTCTTGATTTGTATTCTATTTTGACAGTTGGCGGAACACTTTACATTTTGTCAACAGAATTACGACAAGATATGAGAGCTATGATAGAATATTTCAAAACAAATCATATCAGAGGTTGTTTTTTAACCACACAACTTGCTCAAACTCTTTTAAGTTACGATGAAACAGGGCTGGAATTCTTGATGCTTGGCGGTGAAAAGGACTACGGCTTTAAACCGTCTAAAACGGTTGTGTTTGAAGGTTATGGACCTACGGAAACTACAATTTATGCTACTTGCGGTATTATTGACCAAACATTCCCAGATATTAACAATATTCCAATAGGACGACCACTTGCTAATTTGAAGTGTGCCGTTGTAGATGCTAAGAATAATCTTTTACCAAAAGGAATGGCAGGAGAACTTGTTATAATGGGCCCACAAGTATCTAAAGGGTATTGGAAACGTCCTGAATTAACAAAAGAAAAGTTTATCGAAAGTCCGTTTATAGAAGGCGAAAGAATGTATAAAACAGGTGATTTAGTTCGCTGGAATAAAAATGGTGAAATATTATTTATTGGAAGAATAGATAATCAAGTAAAATTAAGAGGATTCAGAATAGAACTTGGCGAAATCGATACGGTTTTATCGAATATTGAAGGTGTTGAATCTTGTATTACTGATGTTAAAGAAATTAACGGTATAAAACATTTGATAGGCTACTATTCAGCAGAAAAAGAAATAAGTAATGAATTTTTAAAACAAGAGTTATCAAAAACGCTTGCTGCGTATATGGTACCGGATATTTTTGTTTTTCTTGATAAAATGCCGTTGAATTCTAACGGTAAAATTGACAGAAAAGCTCTTCCTGTACCATCAATGGAAGATACTACTGAAAATTTTGTTGAACCTGTTACAGAAACAGAAAAAATTATTTGTGATACCTATTGTAATATTTTAAATATCGAAAAATATAGTGCTGCAAGTGACTTTTTTAAAACCGGTGGAACTTCTATTACGGCAATTCGTGTTGTGGCAGAACTTCAAAAACGTAACTTGGATGTTATTTACGGAGATATTTTCAAATATAAAACACCTCAGGAATTGGCGCATTTTTTAGAAAACTCTCAAGAAGAACAAAATAATAGTTTTGATTTTGGAGCTTATGATTATACCAAAATTAATTCAATGCTTGAAAACACAAGACAAGAAATATTTAATATTTCTGAAACTAAATCATTGGGGAATATTCTTTTAACGGGTGCAACAGGATATTTGGGAATTCACGTACTTAAATATTTACTTGATAATACTAACAATCAAATTAACCTGTTAATTCGTTCAAAAAAACGACTAATAACACTATATGAATATTATTTTAGTTGTTTGTTAACTGAAGACTTCAAAGACAGAATAATCTATATTGAAGGAGATATTACAGATAAAAATATCCACGATAAACTTAGTGGTATTCACTATGATACATTGTTTAATTGCGCCGCTTTGGTAAAACATTATATAGTTGATGATGAACTTGATAAAGTAAATGTAGATGGCGTAAGAAATTTAATTAATTGCTGTATTGAAGATAATGCCACTTTGATACAAGCTTCGACATATAGTGTTGCAGGTTTTATTGAACAGGATTCACCAAAAATCTTGGACGAACATCATTTGTATCTTGGTCAAAGTTCTGACAATAACTATGTAAGAACAAAATTTTTAGCAGAGCGATATTTATTAGAAGCTGTTGCAGAAGGAAAATTAAAAGGAAAAATAATGCGTCTTGGTAACTTAATGGGCCGTGACGCTGATGGTGAATTCCAAATAAATTTTGGAACCAACGCATTTGTAAATTTACTAAAAACATATATAATGCTTGGAGTATATCCGATATCTCAATTAAAAACTCCTGTTGAAATGTCTCCAATAGATGAAGTCGCAGAAGCGGTGGTAAAATTAGCAACCACACCTGAAGATATGGTAATTTTCCATCCGTTTAATTCTTACAAAATTGAAATAAAAACAATATTTGATGCAATAAGAGAAATAGGGCATACTATTGATTACGTTTCAGATTTAGATTTTAAATCCAAAGTTGATATTATGAAAAACGATCCTGAAAAAGTAAAATATTTGCAAGGTATTATGCATTACGGATATCATAATAATTCTAATAAAAAAGTTATGCCAACTGAAAATCAATGGACAACAGAAGTATTGGGTAAATTCGGTTTTCGTTGGAAAAAAACAGAAGAAGAATATTTGATTAAATTTTTGAAATTCATAGAATCAATGCAAGTATTTGCTGTATAGGTACTAATTGAGAGTGCTTTTGCATAGCAGCTGAGTTTAGGTGTAAAATTCACTGACTGTTTGAAATTTTGCATAAAAAAAGAAGCTTTTTAAAAGCTTCTTTTTTAACTGGTGGATGTTTAAGTCCGTAGAGCAAAATTCTCCTTTTAACTCACGAAAACTATTTTCTTCTGTAATACCCGCTTACTTCAGTTCCGTCATCTCTTTTGTATTTATCAACCCAAATTAAAACTCCGTTAACTACATCTTGTTGTGCTTGATAATTTCTTGGTACACCATAAGTTTCTAATTGATTATCTAT